>JBFJYC010000005.1:0-29335 GCA_041622815.1 Spongiibacteraceae bacterium
GCGCAAAAGCGATAATGAGGATTGTATCGGCATTCGCGTGCCGGCCGATGCGCAGCTGCTCGCAAAAGGTGTGGTAGCGGTCATCGCGGACGGTGTGTCTGCAGCGGAAGCCGGTCGCGAAGCCAGCCATACCTGCGTCACCAATTTTCTCAGTGATTACTACGCCACGCCGGAGAGCTGGACGGTGAAACATTCCGGCACGCAAATACTGACAGCTCTCAACCGGTGGTTGTATGGCCGCGGCCAGCAACATCTGCGCTCGGAGCTCGGCTATGTCAGTACCTTAAGTGCTGCGATCATCAAGGGCCGCCGGGTACATATTTTTCATGTCGGCGATTCGCGGGTTTACCGCCTGCGCGATGGCCGGTTGCAGCAACTCACCCGCGATCATTCGGTTTGCGTCGACGGTAAACAAATGTATCTCGCCCGCGCGATGGGTATGGATCCGCACTTGCAGGTCGATTATCAGGCCGACGATGTGCAGATCGGCGACAGGTTTTTATTGACCACCGATGGTGTTCACGATTTTATCGACGCCGGGACATTAAGCCGGATAAGCGGATCGGCGGGCGATGCCGATGCGCTCTGTGCCACGTTAATTGACACTGCGCTGGCCGGAGGCTCTAACGATAATGTAAGTTGCCAGTTGTTATGCGTGGCATCGTTGCCGGCAGCTTGCCCCGACGAGCTATTAGGGCTTTCCCAAACTCTGCCGTTTGCGCCCGATTTGGAGCCGGGGCAGATTCTAGATGGCTACCGTATTGAGTCGGAGATCCATGCCAGTGCCCGTTCGCAACTTTACCGGGTCACCGATACCGCGACCGGCGAAGTGCTGGCGATGAAAACACCGTCGGTCAACTTCAGCGACGAACCCGATTATATCGAGAGTTTTATGTTGGAGGGCTGGGTTGGCCGGCGTCTCAGCAGTCCCTATCTGCTAAAGGCGAAACCCGAGCGAACCAGGCGAAGCTGCTTGTATAACGTGACCGAACTGGTCCAGGGGCGGACTCTGGAGCGCTGGCTGAGTCATCGCGGTGCCATCGATATCAGTGGTTGTGTCGATCTGATTGAACAGATCGGTCGCGGTGTCCAGGCATTGCACCGCCGCGACATGGTGCACCGGGATCTCAAGCCGGACAACATCATGATCGACGATGATGGCCGGGTAAAAATTATAGATCTGGGTGCCTGTTACATCGGCGGTATCGCCGACCGGACGTCACGACCCGGTGCCGCAGTTCATCCAGGGACCGCAACCTGGTCGGCACCGGAGGTGAAAAACGGTAGTACGCCGACCGCGGCCGCGGATCAGTTTTCACTCGCAGTGATTGCATACACCATGCTCGCAGGCGTTGCGCCCTATGAAGGAAAGCTGGCCGCCGCCAACAATGTCGCTGATGTGGTACGCCTGACTTATGTACCCGCCGCCCATTACAACCCCCATGTGCCGTTGTGGATGGACGGTGCGCTGCGGCGCGGCCTGTCGCCGTCTCCGGAAAACCGTTACGGCGACGTCATGGCATTTTGTTATGATCTGCGAAATCCGAATGCAGATTACATGACCACGCAGGCATTGCCGCTGGCCCAGCGCAATCCGCTGCGGTTTTGGCAGGCGGTGGCAGGGGTATTACTTCTGGTCGAACTCATCACCCTCGCAAAACTGTTCTGATAACCTGGCCCGCGGGGCCGAAACCCTGACAATTTCCCCGCGGCGGTGCTGACTGGTATTGCTGCTGGGCCTCCTGCAAAAATAAATTTAGCGCGCATCCGCAGCATTGGCTGCAGTGGTTCGATATGGCGCTGCAGGGTTGGATCGAGCTGCCCCTGTCGCTACCGGTGGTGTTGTGGGCGGGGCGGTCGTTTTTCAGCCGTGGCCTGCAGTCGCTGCGCAATCGGTCCCCGAACATGTGGACGCTGACCGGTCTCGGTACCGGCGCGGCGTTTGTGTATAGCGTTGTGGCAACCGTCGCACCGGGTGTGTTTCCGGATTTATTTGTCTCGATGGGGCGGGTGTCGGTCTATTTCGAAGCGTCGGTTAGCATTATTTCCTTAACTTTATTGGGGCAGGTATTGGAGTTGAAGGCGAGGTCAAAAACCTCGGCGGTAATCAACGCACTGTCCGGTCTGGCACCGGAAACCGTGCGCGGATTACGCAATCTGCAGAGTTAACAATGCAACCCGCTTGCGCTGCATTTTAATGGCGTATTCCAGCTCGCGCAGCTGCGACTGGAAGTTGGCTTGCTGCCACTTCTCTTCCAGGTTCAGTTTGTGGGCAGCCAGCTTTTCCATTTGCTGGCCGGTCCACTGCAAACGGAGTTCGTTCCACTGCTGTAGCGAACGTCGGAACTGAGCGTACTCCTCTTCCAGAAACTCATACAGCTTGCTTTCTTCTTTGCTGCCAACCTCTGCCAGTTTTGCCTCGGCTTTTTTTAGTTGCATGCCGAGTAGCGCGTGCTGGATTTTGTAGTCTGATACTTTTTTCAGGTCCCAGGTCAGGCCGAACCACGACATGATGCTGATCGACCATTTGGTGGGGTCGAATTGCCACCAGCGGACGCCGTTGCGGTAATCGCTTTGAAAAATATGGTGGTAGTTGTGATAACCCTCGCCCCAGGTGACCAGCGCCAAAATGTCATTGTCGCGGGCGCTGTTCTCATCGGTATAGGGCTGGCGGCCCCAGAAGTGCGCCAGCGAATTAATAAAAAACGTGAAGTGGTGGCTTACGACCAGACGCAGCAGGCCGACGATCAGTATGCCGCCGAGAATGTCGCCGCAGGCCCAGCCGAGCAGGATGGCGGGTATAAAATTCATGGCAAGCGCGATTGGCACATAGTATTTGTGCTGCCAAACGCAGATCGGGTCACGTTCCAGATCGGGTACATTGCTGAAGTCGTAGGCATTGACCGGGTAATCACGCAGCATCCAGCCGAGGTGCGCATGCCAGAGTCCGCGATTGATCGAATACGGGTCGTTGTCTTCATGATCGACATGGCGGTGATGGCGGCGGTGGTCCGACGCCCATACCAGAATGCTGTTCTGGGTCGCAGCGGCACCAAACAGCGCCAGCCACAAACGCACTGACCAATGCGCCTTGTAAGTGTTGTGCGCCCACAGGCGGTGATAGCCGGCGGTGATCGACATGCCATTGGCCGCCAGAACCACCACAAAAGCCACCCATAGTCCCCAGCTGTAGCCGTGCACGATGCCGTACCAGGGCACGGCAATCAGCGCGATCAGCGGCGTGCCCAGCAGCACCACGGCGGCGGGCCAGTTAATAGGGGGAGGGGTTTGGTTCTGTGTAGTGCTCATGGCAACGGCAACTCTCTGCTCACGGTCAGTTATCTTAGCTTAGACGGTAGCCCCTTGGCAGGGTTCACCGGCAATCGTAAGAAATTGTTCACATAATTGGTTCAAGAATGAGGGGCAGATCATCCTTCGGCTTGGCGAAGGGGAAGTGCTGAACCGGGTGTGGATACTGGTATCCGTCAGCGAATTTTATCCGGTATTTCGGCAGCACATCTGCCAATACACACTTGAATAGCATATTCGCGAAATGCAGCCCGATACACTTATGGGCGCCGCCGCCGAAGGGGGCCCACTGGAAGGCGTGGCCTTTGTGCTCTTCGCGGCCCGGTCCGAAGCGGTCCGGGTCGAAGTTATGCGGATTGTTCCAGTACTCTTCCATGCGATGGACGTAGAGTGGGCTTACCTGAACGATGGTGTGAGCCGGAATCCGGTGGCCGTCGATTTCGGTGTCGCGCACAGTGCGGCGCATAAACTGCGGCACCGACGGGTGCAGGCGCAGCACTTCTTTAAACATCAGTTCGGTCTGCGGCAGCTTGGTACCAAGATCATCGTATTCGATGTTGTCGCGGCCGATCGCCTGAACCTCATCGCGGATGCGGTCCTGCCAGTCCTGATGGCGGGCCAGAAACGACGCGGACATGGTCAGTAGCGATGTGGTTGTGTCGTGGGCGGCAAGCAGCAAAAAGATCAGATGTTCGCCAACGACCCGGTCTGAAAACAGATTGCCTTCATCGTCGGTCTCCCGCGCAAAGAAGCTCGCCATGTCCATGCCGTCACCTTCACGGCGCTGGGGTACCAGGTTGATGAAGAATTCTTCCAGTGTGCGACGGCCGTTCATGCCGCGATGGTAGAGCAGGCCGGGCCAGTCCTTGCGGATCAGCGCCAATGTTCCGTCCATCATGTCCAGAAAAGCGCCGTTGAGCTGCGCCGATTCCTTGCCTTCCAAATCCAGGCCCATAAACACGTTGGCGCCGATATCGAGAAGCAGGCGTTTGATATTCGGGTAAAAGTGAAAGTCTTTGTCCTGCGACCAGCGCTTCAGGCTGGTCTCGATAATCGGGTGCATCTGGCCGACGTAATTGCGCATCGACGATGTTTTAAAAGCGCCCTGCATGATACGGCGATGAATCTTGTGTTCGCCGAAGTCCCGCATCAGCAGGCCGCCGCGGAAAAAGTCGCCGAGCGCCGCGTCGTAACCCATGCGCGGCGAAAAGACCTGTTCCGGATCAAGCGTCAGCAGTTTGATATATTCAGGCCCCAGCGCCATCACCATCTTTTGGAAGGTCATGGATTTTTTACTGATCGGTCCGCACTCGCGATAGGTGCGATCGAACAGGCCGAACGGGTCCTCCAGTAATTTGAAGGTGTCGCCGATCAGCGGGGTGCCGTAGCTGCCCGGAATGTGATTGAGGCGGTGGTTGTCTTTGTGATGGACGTATTCGGGGGTGGCGACGGCTGTCATTGATTATTCTCCGCTGGATAGCGGACCATTATGGCGCGACTAATGGCCGTTAGTCTAGTGCCCGGCGCTGTCGCATTTGCCGGCAATGTGACCGGCGCTGATATTGTAGAAAACACGGGTGATACTAGGATTGCGCCCCGATTATCTCCACCAACACAATGCCCGAGGATTGCCCAGTGTCTGAGCTCGAAACCTTCCGTGCCGAAACCCGTGCCTGGCTGGAGGCAAATTGCCCCGAGTCGCAGCGGGTGCCGGCGAAATATGAAGATTTGGTGTACGGCGGCGGCAAAACGCCACCGAGCGGTGACGGCAAGCTGTGGATGGAGCGGATGGCGGCACGCGGCTGGACCGCACCCGAGTGGCCCGCAGAATACGGTGGTGGCGGGCTGTCGCCGGCCGAGGCCAAGATTCTGAAGCAGGAAATGAAGGCGTTGGGCTGCCGGCGGCCATTGATGGGGCACGGTCTGTGGATGTTAGGGCCGGCGCTGCTGCAATTCGGCAGTGAGGAGCAAAAGAAAACCCACCTGCCCCGCATAGTGCGCGGTGAAGTGCGTTGGTGTCAGGGCTACAGCGAGCCCGGCGCCGGTTCCGATTTGGCCAGCCTGCGCTGCAAAGCGGAGCTCGATGGCGATCAATTCGTGGTCAACGGCCAGAAAAGCTGGACCACCGACGGCGATAAAGCGGACTGGATATTTTGTCTGGTGCGCACCGATCCCGATGCCAAAAAGCAGGAGGGCATCAGCTTTTTGCTCATCGACATGAGCACGCCCGGTGTTGAGGTTAATCCGGTAGAACTGATCAACGGCGACCGCCATTTTTGCGACACCTTCCTCGACAATGTGCGCGTGCCGAAGGAAAATCTGGTCGGTGAGCTAAATGCCGGCTGGAGCATCGCGAAAGGGCTGCTCGTGCACGAGCGTGAAATGATGTCGCAAATTCAGGAGTTCATGCCGCGGCTGCCGCTGACCCTTGAACAGTACGCCGAAAAGTATGTGGGTAAAGATGCGAGCGGTGCGATCACCGATGCGTCGATACGCTATCGTTTGGCGCGCCACCGCATGAATCAACGCGCGATGGGCCTGTCACATCAGCGCGCCTTCGCCGAAGGCATGGCGGGTACTATTGATATGACGTCGGTATCCTATTTTAAGGCGGTGGGTACCGAGGAAGATAAAACCGGTGACGAGCTGCTGATGGCAATGCTGGGTAGTGCCGGGCTCGGCTGGGAGGGTGAGTGTTTCAAAGAAGAAGAGCTGCTCGCGACCCGCAAGTTTTTACAGTCGAAGGTGCTATCCCTCGGCGGTGGTACAACTGAAGTGCAGTGGAATGTTGTGGCTAAAAAGCTGGGTCTGCCGCAGGGCTGATATTTTGCTTGGTGGTTTGAGCTGGCGTAGCCCGCTACTGGCCGCGCCGCGCTATTGCTCCACAACCGGCGGCCCTCCGGGCTGCCCTCGGTCGGTCCTGAGCCCGGCTTGAGAAGTAGCCGGCCTCACTCCACTCCGTCGGTGCTCGGTTTTTATGTTCCGCAATAGCCCGGCGATGCCAGCAGCTCGTATAGCGCCATTACCCGCAATTGGTATCACTAGCGTTTCGCCGGTGGCAGAGCCACGCTATTACTCCACAACCGGCGGCCCTCCGGGCTGCCCTCGGTCGGTCCTGAGCCCGGCTTGGAAAGCAGCCGGTCTCACTCCACTCCGTCGGCACGCGGTTTTTATGTTCCGTAATAGCGCGGCTCTGTCACCGGCTTAGCCCGCGCCAAAGTTCATAGTGTAGATTTCGGCATACTGCCAGCGAGCGGAGCAACGCTAAGTTTTTTCAGTTGGCCGAAATTTTTCTGCGCGGGAGGTTAGGCCGCAGCACTGGCCGCCGCGTCAATCCCGTCATGCAGCGCGATAAATTGCTGGGTCAGCTTGTGAGAAGGGGCCATGTGTACCAACGGCACCTGCATGGTGCGCGATTCCTTCATTTTTACCGAGCTGCTCAGGTGCACATCCAGTACCGGTAAGCCTTCTTCTATCAGCGCTTCAATCAGCTGGGTCGGCAGATTGGCCTGTGGCTGGAACTGGTTTACGACGATGCCTTCAAGTTCCAGTGCTTCATTATGGTCTTCGCGAACCTCTTCCACGGTTTCCAGTAGATTATTCAGCGCACCGTGGGAGAAGCTGTCGCAGTCGAATGGAATGAGCAGGCTGTTGGCGGCGATCAGCGCCGAACGGCTGTAGAAATTCAGCGCCGGCGGCGTGTCGATATAGATGTGATCGTACTGTTTGCTGAGCTTGGCCAGCGCGTCGCGCAGCTTGTAGATCTTGTGCCGAGATTCCAGTTCGCGCTCGATATGGGCGAGCTCCGGATTGGCGGGCATCAGGTAGAGGTTTTCGAACTCGGTGGCGTAGATACAGTCGATGGCCTCCATGTTTTTACCGAACAGCGACAGTTTCTGCTTGAAGAAGCTGGCGGCATTGTCGGTGAGGTCGCGGTACTGCTCACCGATCAGATACTCACTGCTGTTGCCCTGTACATCGAGGTCAATGACCAGTGTTTTGTAGCCTTTCCAGGCGCTGATGGCGGCCAGATTGCAGGTGATACTGGTCTTGCCAACACCGCCTTTTTGATTGAATACCACTCGGATCATAGGGATTGCTCTCGGGATTATGCCGGAAATTGTGCGGCGCCAATCCTAGCGATTAATGCGCCGCTGTGCATCCCCGGACGTGCAGTTTGCTCGGGTTTTTACCACTCGTAGGCCAGACTCACCGCGGTCTCGGTGTCGGCGTGCTTCTTGTTGTTCGGAACATCCTGAGTGTATTCAACGGTATAGGTCAGCTTCATCGCAAGATTTCCGATAATGCGCGACTTCAGTGCCGAAACCGATTTGGAGACGGTATTGTCGCCACCCTTGTCCATGCTCAGCTCCTGCAGGTAGCTCGCAGTCTCGCTGAAGTCCCAGCGGTACTTGCTGAACAGGCGCAGAATTGCCTCTTCAGAGTCCTCTTCGCCCTGGGTTGTGTCGCCGACTTTGGTCACCCGGTAACCGGGACCGATTTCAGCCTCCCACTTCATATCGGGCCGCTGTAACAGGCGCCGGCCATAGCCGGCAGCGACCGTGGCCTGATAATCAAAGCCGCTGAAGCGATCGTCCTCATAGCCGGCATAGCCGAACACGTAGTGTCCGTCAGAAATTGTGTAGGCGAGCCGGTTCGAGGCAAAATATTTCTCCGCGGAGCGGCCGCTATCACTCTCCGCGTTATACCCTTCCAGATGTATTTCATAGCGCCAGGGTTCCACTTCGCGGCGTAAGTCGATTTTGGATTTGAGGCTGCTTTCGTTGGTGTTGCCGCCGGTGGCTACGTAGCCGAGCTCGAACTCGCCGCTCCAGACGTCGCCGTCCACGGCGGCATTAACAAAACAGGGGAAGATTAATACTGCGAAGGCTAAATATTTCATAAATCCTTTTTAATTCAATCTGTTGTGATAGTTTGCGTTGTCTGCAATGCTGCAGCGCCGGCATTATACAGGTTGAAACACTTATTAAAGCGGCTGTACGCGTGGCATAGTCTCGCGTATTACATTTCACCGTCTGCTAATAACTATTCATCAGGCCCGATGACAGAATCCTTGCGCGAAACAGAATCCGACGACAAAGTGCCCGCCGGCGGCTTTGGCATTCAGTTCAAGCTTTCGCTGTTCTATGCGGCGTTGTTGATGACGGTGCTGCTGCTGGCGGCGTGGTTGGTGGAACGCTCGGTCCGCGATCAGATTGAGCAGAGCCGGCAGCGCGCGATAGACGATAGCGGTAACTTGCTGGTTGCGGAGCTGAGACGGCGGACAACGCTGGTGAACGGTCTGGCGCAGGGCATTGCCAGGTTTACTGAAAATGCACCTCACGATCCGGCTTTGCTGGCCGCGACCATCCCCTCAATGCTGGATCTGCCGCGCGCGTCGGCGTGGATTGCCGGTGGTGGCTATTGGCCGGAGCCCTACCGCTTCGATGCGAAGCGCGAACGCAGTAGTTTTTTCTGGGGGCGGGATACCCGCGGTGTTCTGCAGCGTTTCGAGAATTACAATCTTGCCAGCGGCCCCGGTTATCACCGCCGTGAATGGTATGTGCCGGCGCGGTTTCTCGCACCGGGCAAGTGCTATTGGTCAAGGGCGTATGTCGACCCCTACTCAAGGCAGCCCATGGTTACCTGCACCGTGCCGGTCAACGAGGGAGGCGAGTTTGCCGGGGCGGTGACGGTCGATCTGCGGCTGGAAGGGTTAAGCGAGGCATTTGCGCAGCAAACCGCGGGAATCGACGGTTATGCGTTTGCGCTGGACCAGCACAACAACTTTATTACCATGCCGCAGCGCTTGCCGATTGGTCAGACCCCTGCCGATCAGGCAGCGGATATCGGTATTCTGGCAGATGCCGATGAACGCTACCGCGGGCTTGCACAGAAACTGCGGAAGATTCATAGCGCCACCACTTCGGCATTCAAAAATTCGGCCGCCTACCCCCGCAAGATTGTTGCCAGCCTCGCGAACGAAAGTGACGAGATTTCACTGGCCGAGGCGGAATTGATCGCGCTCGCCTTGCGCGATATCGCTGTTTCAGCAGAGCCGCAGTATCAGGATATTGAAGATGATCCGGTATTTGGCGGTGAAGGACTGGCTTCGATTTTTGTAGTGCCTGATTCCTACTGGCGGGTGGTGGTTGTCACGCCCAAGTCGATGCCGGTTGCGAAGGCGCAAGGCGTCATTCGCAGTACCGTATTGCAACTGGTGCTGCCGGTCGCGCTGGTGATGCTACTGGCTTATTTTGTGTTACGTCGGTTGGTGGTCACGCCGTTGCAGGCAATAACGCAAGCGTTAATTCGTCCGGATCCCGGCGGCGGGCTGCGGCAGTTATCGCGGCAGCTTAAAGGCGAGTTCGGGCAGCTGGCTTTTTGGTTCGGTCGTCGCAACGAAGAGTTGCACGAGGCCAATACTCGGCTCGAAGAGGCAAATGCCGAGCTTGAATTTCAGGCTAATTTTGATTTTGTGACGCGGCTATACAACCGCCGCTTTTTTGAGCACAAGCTGGATGATTTAGCCGCAACCGACCAGTGGCCGCGCACCGGCCTGCTGTTGTTGGGGGTAGACCAGTTCAGAGTTATCAACGATACCAGTGGCCACGCGGCGGGCGATGCGATACTCGTGCAGATGGCGAACCTTTTGCGTTCGCTATGCAACGCTGAAGATGTGCTCGCGCATTTTGCCGGCAATGAGTTCGCGGTGCGCTTCAACAGTCCAAATATAAAGCACGCACAGTCGGTGGGCGAAAAAATCCGTCTCGGCATTGAGGGCCATCCGTTTGTATGGGAGGGGCATATCATTCCGGTTACTGCCAGTATTGGTGTTGTGCATCTGGCCGATGTGCAAACAGACCGGGCGCTTGCACTGCGACTGGCGGATGGCTATCGCCATATCGCTCAGGAATCCGGGCGCAATTGCGTGCGCAGCTTTGAGGCAGACGACGCGGCGATTAGTAAGATTCACGACGAAATGGGGATCTTCTACAAGCTGCAGGAGGCATTGGCGTTAGATCACTTTTTCGTCGAATTTCAGTTGATCGAACCGATCACCGGGCATAGCGGGATTACCAAGCCGGCGATGGAGGCGCTGGTGAGATTGCGGGAGCCGGACGGCTCTGTGCTCTATCCGGGGTCTTTTCTCCCCGCTGCCGAGCGCTATAACGCGATCGAGCAGCTCGACCGCTGGGTTATCGAAAATACCATTGTCATGCTGGCCGGCAATCGGGCGATTCTTGAAGAAATCGAGTTCTGCTCGATCAATCTGTCCGGCGACAGTCTGGTGCAGCATTCATTGGTCCTGTTTATCAAAGAATTGCTGCAGCGGTTCCGCATTCCGGCGCGCAAGCTGTGTTTTGAAATTACCGAAACGCAGGTGATCTCGAATCTGGATCGCGCGCGCACGATTCTGGGGGAGCTTAGCGATCGCGGTTGCCGCCTGGCGCTGGATGATTTCGGCTCAGGCATGTCCTCGTTCGGCTATTTGCGCGACCTGCCGGTGGACATTATTAAGATCGACGGGCGCTTTGTGCGTGATATCTGTAGCGATGTTGTCGATCATGCCTTTGTGAAAAGTATCGGCGATGTGGCGCAGGCGATGAGCCTGCTCACCATCGCCGAGTTTGTTGAAAACGACACCTCGCTGGCGGCGCTGCAGACCATCGGTATCGATTTCGCGCAGGGCTACTATCTGGGCCGCCCGGTGGCGATCGATGAAGTCCTCAAAACCCGCTATAGCCGGATTGACAAGGCGCCTTATACGCCGCCGAATACTTTTGTCAGCGACTAATCTTGTTGTAGAGGCTGCATCAGTATTTCCAGCCCGTCTGCGGTTTGCGGTCCGAGTCTGGTGGCGTGAAGCTTACCGTCCGGGGTAAAAATTATCGTAGTCGGCAGCTGTTGCGGCCGCGGATAGCCGAAAAGATCCGCCGGATCCTGAGTGAAAATCCGGTATTCGATGCCGAAGCGCGCCACTGCCTCGGCCAGCTCCTCAGCCGGGGGCTCGTCGAAGTTGATGCCCGCCACCACTACTGTGTCCGGGTGCCGGGACTGCAACGTATTGAGCTCGGGTATTTCTTCGAGGCAGGGCTTGCACCAGACCGCCCAGTAATTGACGACCAGCCACTTGCCTTTAAATAACTCGAGTGAAGGCGGGGGCATGGCCGTAGCCGCCGGCGGGGCGTTGCCGCTACCACAGCTGCTGAGCAGGCCGGCGGTGAGCAGCAGCAGAATAATATGCCGCATGGTGGATGAAATACCTTTGAAACGGGCATGTATAATACCGCGCTTTCATTTTCAAATACCCCTTAGGTGCCGATGAGTCAGTTCACGATCTATCACAACCCGCGTTGCTCAAAATCC
This sequence comes from Spongiibacteraceae bacterium, assembly GCA_041622815.1. GTDB lineage: Bacteria > Pseudomonadota > Gammaproteobacteria > Pseudomonadales > Spongiibacteraceae > JBFJYC01. The sequence continues at coordinate 11,680 of JBFJYC010000005.1, forward strand.
CGCCAGACGCTGGCCTTGCTGGAACAGCACGATATTGCACCGGCAGTGGTGCTGTATCTTGAAACGCCGCCTGACGCCGCGCAGCTAAAGTCTTTACTTGGCAAACTGGGCATCAGTGCCCGGGAGTTGTTGCGCAAGGGCGAGGAGGCCTATAAGTCCCTCGGTCTGGCGGAAAAATCGCTGGCGGATGCGGATTTGATTGCTGCCATGGCGGCACACCCCAAACTGATCGAGCGACCGATCGTGGTCTGCGGCAACAAGGCGGTATTGGGTCGGCCGCCGGAAAACGTGCTCTCGCTACTATGACTGACGTGTCCGACGGGTACGTGCTGGTGCTGTACTACAGCCGTCATGGCGCAACCCGGGAGATGGCGAGACAGGTGCGGCGTGGTATAGAACAGGCTGGCATGCAGGCGCGGCTGCGCACGGTGCCGGCAGTTTCCACAGAATGTGAAGCTGTCGCAGCTGATATTCCGGAATCGGGTGCTTTATACGCAAGCGAGGCCGATCTGAGCGGTTGTGCAGGATTGGTAATGGGTAGCCCGACCCGCTTCGGCAATATGGCAGCGCCGCTGAAATATTTCCTCGACGGTACGTCCGGGCTGTGGATGAGCGGCGCATTGATCGATAAGCCGGCGGGCGTGTTCACATCCTCGGCCAGCCTGCACGGTGGTCAGGAGAGCACCCTGCTCAGTATGATGTTGCCGCTGCTACACCACGGTATGTTGCCCGTCGGCATTCCCTATAGCGAAGCCGGATTGACAACGACAACGAGCGGCGGCACGCCCTACGGGGCGTCGCATGTTGCCGGCAGCAAGGGGCGGGATGTGGACGCCACTGAACAGCAGCTGTGCCGCGCACTGGGTGCCAGAGTGGCACGACTGGCCCTGAAACTAACGGAGAAATCATGACCGAGTTACCGGTATTGCTGCGTCGTGTCGCGGTTGTGTTTTGGTTGAGCTACATTGGGCTGGTGCTGGAGATCACGCTCAATACGTTTGTCTGGCATCAGGAAGGGCGGCAGGGCGGGATTGTGATCTGGCTGATCCGCACCTTACCGTTGCTGGTATTTCTGCCCTGGCTTATTCGCCGTAATCATCGCTCGATGGTCTGGTTGTGCTTTCTGTTGATTATGTATTTTCTGGTGGCGGTGCCCAACGCGATGTCGCCGATCGGCGTCTGGATCAACCATGTCGAGGCCTGGTTGGTGGCGATTTTATTTAGCAGTTCAATGATGTATTCGCGTTGGTTGCAGCGCGAGGCGGCGGCCAAGCAGCCGGCTTCAGGAGATAGTTATGGCGGGTAAACCGGGATTGTTCCGTCGTTTGGGACGGTTTTTAGAGGGGTTTCGGCGTTTTGTACTCAATGCGCTGACGCTGTTGGTGATAATTGCAGTTGTTGCGGCGATATTTTTTGAGCAGTCCGAGGAGGTGCCCGGGGGTGCCGCGTTGATTCTGGCCTTGCGTGGCAACGTGGTAGATGAGTACACCCTGCTGAGTCCGATTGAGCAGCTGCGGGAAGGCGAGGTGCAGCGTGAGGTATTACTCAGCGATGCCCGCACGGCGATCCTGCGTGCTGCTAAAGACAGCCGGATTGCGATGCTGGTACTGTCCTTCAATGAGCTCGACCATATCGGGATGAGCAAGTCTTCTGAATTGATTCCGGCATTGCAAGCATTTCGCGAAACCGGCAAGCCGGTGATCGCGGTGGCCGACTACTACGATCAGGATGACTACTATCTGGCGGCCCACGCCGATGAGATCTACACCCATCCGTTAGGTGGCGTTGTGATAGAAGGCTTGGCGGTGTACCGGAACTATTTCCGCGATGCGCTGGATAAGCTGTCGGTGCAGGTGGATGTGTTCCGCGTCGGTGAGTTTAAATCGGCACTCGAGCCATACATGCGCAATGATATGTCCGAAGATGCACGTGCCGCTGCGCAGTCGATGATCGATCAGCTCTGGTCACAGTATCGCAGCACGATTATTACGGAGCGCAAACTTGAGCCGGAGCAGTTTGACTTCTATGTTAATCGTATCGACGAACTGATGGCGATGAGCGGCGGCGACACCGCGAAGGTCGCGGCCGACGCGCGTTTGGTTGACGGCATTTTGAATCATACGCAGTGGGTCGAGCTGCTGAAGTCCCGCGTCGGCAGCAACAGCGACGGCGAGGTCAACGGTATTGGCTTCCGTAAGTACCTGCGCGCAACACAAACAAATAAAGAAGACGAAGCGCCGAAAGTAGCGGTGGTTGTAGTTGCGGGCACGATTATGCCGGGCGATTCGGGCCCGGGAACCGCCGGTAGTGACACCATTGTTGAGCGGGTTGCCGAGGCGATAGAGGACAAGGATGTTAAGGCGGTTGTGTTGCGAGTCGACAGCCCGGGCGGGTCGGTGTTTGCCTCTGAGCAGATCCGCAACCAATTGGAAGAGTTGCGTGCTGCCGGCAAGCCATGGGTGGTGAGTATGGGTAGCGTTGCGGCGTCGGGTGGCTACTGGATTGCCGCGGAAGCCGATGAAATCTGGGCAACACCGGCGACACTGACCGGTTCCATTGGTGTGTTCGGCGCGCGGCCGTCCCTCGCCGAGACCATGGGCAAGCTGGGTGTATACACCGATGGTGTCGCCACCGGTCCGTTAGCCGGTGCGATGCGTATTGACCGGCCGCTGAGTGACGTTGCGCGGCGCTCGATTCAGTCAGGAGTGGAATTCAGCTACGATAAATTCCTTAGTATCGTTGCAGATGGCCGCGAAATGACGGTCGCTGAAGCCGATGCCTTGGCCCGCGGCCGGGTCTGGACCGGCGCCGAATCAAAACAGCTTAAGTTGGTTGATCATCTCGGCGGCCTCAAAGATGCAGCGCAGGCAGCGGCGATGCGGGCGGGACTGGCAACTTACGATGTGGTGTGGATCGAAGATGATCTGCCCCCCGGTCTGCAGCTGTTCCAGAATTTATTCGACGAGTTCGGTGTAGTGCTTCCGGCACCGGTGCTGGCCGTGTTGCGCACGCTTGCTATTCCGGTAAACGCGCTTGCGCAGTTAGCGGATAAGCGTGGTATTTATGCCTGGTGTACGGTTTGCGCCGCGCCCTGACGGGGACGTCTCAGGGCGTGGTTGTTTTGTCGGCAAATTGCTGGCGCCAGACTTCAAAGCCGCCATCGAGAGTGTAGACATCGGCAAAGCCCTGCTCGCCAAACCAGGCGGCGGCGGACTGGCTGCTGTTGCCGTGATAGCAGTAAACAATTAGCGTCTCATCTTTAGCCGTGGCATCGACAAAGGCCTGTAACGAGTCATTATCGATATGGACGGCACCGGGAATATGGCTCTGCTGCCAGGATTGCGGATCGCGGATATCGAGCCAGCGGCTATCGCCGGCGTCAAACCGTGTCGCCGCATCGGCAGGGGAAATATGTTTAATCATCTTTACGATCATAAACCATATGTTAGTGTCCTGTCGGTAGCGGATTTGTAGCGGGAGCAGACAATGGCAGAGCGATTTTCGGTGGCCGCGCGGGCGCGCAGTTTTCGTCACGCCTTCATCGGCTTGCGGGTGCTGCTGATCGAGGAGCACAACGCCCGCATTCATCTGCTGGTCACCGCTGCCGTGGTCGCGGCGGGGGTCTGGTTTGATGTTGCCGTTTGGCAATGGTGTGTATTGGTGCTGTCGATCGGCGCAGTGTTCTGTGCTGAAGCGCTGAATGCCGGCTTAGAGGCGCTGGCGGATGCAGTTTCGCCGGACCATCATCCGCTGGTCGGTAAAGCGAAGGACGTTGCTGCGGCGGGTGTGCTGATTATGGCAGTGGCTGCGGCGGTTGTCGGGGTGCTGATATTTCTGCCGTTGTTGCTGCGCTGATCAGGCCGGTAAGGCCGGGCTGTCCGGTTCCGGCACGACCAGTCTTCGTTTGATGATGTCTTCGCGAATTACGTAGAGGCAGGGCACAAATACCAGCGTAATCACTGTGGCAAATAGAATGCCGAAGGCTAGTGATGTCGCCATACTCACCGACATCCGCGCCGCCAGGCTGTCTTCGAGCAACATTGGCAGCAGCCCGAAAAATGTCGTCCACGACGTCAGCATGATGGCGCGAAAGCGGCGGCTGCCCGCATCGATCACCGCACTGTAAACCGACTGCCCCGACTTTACGGCGTGGTTGATAAAATCAACCATCAACAGACTGTCGTTCACGACCACGCCGGTGAGCGCAATAATGCCCATAAAGGACATCATGTCGAGTTTGATACCCATGATCATATGGCCCATTACGGCGCCGATAATCCCAAAGGGAACCACGGACATGATCACCATGGGCTGTGTGTAGGAGCCCAGCGGGATCGCGAGCAGCGCGTAGACCGCAATCATGGCGAGAAAAAATCCACTGAAAATAGCCTCGGTCATTTTCCGTGAATCGTCGAATTGCCCGCTGGCTTCGAAAACAATCCCCGGGAACTGTTCCGCGAGCGCCGGCACCAGTTGGGAGTGCACTGCGGCGAGAATTTTATCGGGTTCAACCGCGTTTTTATCGATGTCGGCGTTGACGTTGAGCGCGCGCTCATTGTTCACCCGCAGAATTGTGTTGTAACCCGGTTCGAGTTTGACACGCGCCACCGTTGATAGCGGAATACGTGCGCCCTGCGGACCGGAGACGTACATATTCTCTAAGTCCGAGACTGCCCGGCGCTCTTCGCGCGGGAACCGCACCATGACTTTTATCTCGTTGTTACCGCGTTGAATCCGCTGGGCTTCGGCACCGTAGAAGGCCTGCCGTACCTGACGGGCGACATCGGCCAGCGTCAATCCCAGTGCCTCGGCGCTGTCATTGAGCTCGATAATAATTTCATCGCGGACGACACTGGCGCTGTTGCGGATGTCGAATACGCCCTCCTGTCGCTCCAGCCATTGCTGCACCATCTGCCCGGCGGCGATGATCTCGGAGGATGATTTCAATCCGGTGAAGCGCAGCCCCATATCGGCATCGCCCATATCTTCCATCGCCGAAATCGACAGTACGTCAGCGCCCGGAATTTTCGGTAGTTTTTCGCGCCAATGCTTCGCGACATCTTCAGTGTTCCATTGGCTACTGCCGTCGGTTCGCAGTTCGAGCATCAGACTGGAATTGAGGCCGTTGCCCCAGGCGACAACATGGTTGATAAACGACTCTTCCGTGCCGTACTCCGCCTTGTACTCTGCTTCGGCGGCGGCGAGCGCTTCATAGACCTGCTGGTAGGCGTCGATTAACTGCCAGTCGGCGCTGCCCTCGACCATGGTGATATTGGCTTTGATAAAGGGACTGGACATGTCTGGCATCATTGCCACCTTGATGCGCCCGCCGGCAACCAGACCTATTGTCAGAATTAGCAGCGATAGGAAGGCCGCAGCAACAACATAGCGGTTGCGGATGCTGAAGCGCACCACCGGCTGGTAGATGCCGGCAATAAAGCGTCGCAGGTGAAAGTTGTTAAATTCCTGCAGTCGGTCGAGCTGCTTAAAGATGCCCTCGGTTGACGGTTTGCTGTGGGCTAGATGTGCGGGAAGAATCCACTTCGACTCGATCAGTGAAAATACCAGACACCAGATCACAACCCAGCCTACCGATTGCGGGAACGGCGCGAACACCGTGCCGGTGAGTAGCATCGGCACAAATGCGACGATCGTGGTGAGAACACCGAAGGTTGCCGGCATGGCCACGCGTTTGGCGCCGGCAATGACAGCGTCGACGCTATGACCCTGCTCCTCGATCGCGCTGTAGGTGCTTTCGCCAATAATAATCGCATCATCGACCACAATGCCCAGTACCAATATAAACCCGAAGATGCTCATCATGTTCAGGGTCAGGCCGATGGGCGGCGAGCCGATCGCGGCAAATGCGCCGAGAAAACAGATCGGCAGCCCGACCATGACCCAGAACGCGAGTTTGATTTGCAGGAACAGGCCGAGCACACAAAAGACCAGCAGTGCCCCCATCGCCAGATTGCGCAGCATCATGTCGATGCGCATCTCCAGATATTTGGTGACGTCCGCCCAGCTGGTCATATAGACGCCGGCCGGCAAGTGTGGGGACTTCTCGGTGATGTACTGCTTGGCGGCGGCGGCGACTTCCAGCACATCCTGTTCGCCGACCGGCTCGATATTCAGTCCGATGCTGTAGAGGTTGTTAAACAGGGAGAATCCGCTGCTTTCAACAAAGCCGTCGGTAATCGTTGCGATCTCACCCAGCGTCATGCTGGTGCCGTCGGGGCGGTTGATCAGCGGTATTCTTTCGAAATCGTTCTTCCGATAGGCCTGACCTTTGGCGCGCAGCATGATGTCGCCATGTTCGGTCTTAATCGCACCGCCGGGTAAATCCACCGAGCTGTTGCGGATCGCGCGGGCGACATCTTCCAGCGTCAGGTTATATTTGAGTAGCTGTGCCTCTGTGACTTCGATCGAAATTTCGTAATCGCGGGCGCCGTATAATGTTATTTGTCCTATCTTAGGGTTTTGCTGCAGTTCGCTGCGGATTTCATCGACCAGTTCGGTCATCGCCAGCTCATCGAGCGAGCCGTAGACCTGCACCATAATGCCCATATCGTTGAACTGAAAGCGGTCAACCACCACCTTTTCAGCGTCTTTGGGCATATTAGGAATGCCATCGATAGCGCTCTTTACTTCGTCCATCACATCGAGCACGTCGTAATCGTCACGCAATTCCAGACGGATGGAGGCAAAAGATTCCCGCGCGGTGCTGCGCACCTTCTCGATTGCTTCGATATCTTTGATCGCTTCTTCAATCTTGACGATGATGCCGCGCTCAACCTCTTCCGGCGCCGCGCCCGGATAGGCCGCACTGATGCTGATCATGTTGAACTCGAGTCGCGGCTGCATGGTGCGCCGCATATCGGTTGCCGCCATGATGCCGGCAGCGATGATGAACAGCATTAATAAATTCGCGGCAACAGGGTTGCGCGCAAACCAGGCGATTATCCCGCTTTCGGTATCGATATCGGCGTAGGGGTTGCTCAACCTGCGTGGCCGTCAGATTGGCGTCGCGCACCTGCAGCCTGAGCGGCGGCGTCGGATTTTAGTTCCTGATTGACCGCGATGCGGGTGCCGTCAATGGCGGTGGGAATAGCGGATAGGGCGATGCGCTCGCCGGCGGCAATGCCGCTCTCAATATAGGCGATGTCACCGCCGCCACGGAGCAGCTTCACTTCACGGCTGACCAGAGCGTTATTGCTGTCGACGATCCAGACTTTATTGCCGTTGCGGATAACATGACGCGGTAGGGCAATGAGTCCGCTGACTTTGCGCCCGGTGATGCTGGCATTGACGAAACTGCCAAAGCGCAGTGGTTCGCTGTGCCCGTTGTCGGTTTGCGGGGCATCGGTTCCGAGTAGATAGGGGTCGCGTACTTCGGCAATAACAAACAGTACCCGGCTGGCTTCATCGAAGACGCCTTCGGTTCGTACCAGCTTCGCCCGCCATTGCAGGCGTTGCTCACCCCGGGTGGTACTGAGAATTACATCGGCCTGTTGCTCCGGGTTAGCGCCGGGATTGAGGTTGAGATAGCTGAGGCGGTCGTCGGCGACTGCCAAGCGGACTTCGGCGACTTCGACATCACTGAGCCGGCCGAGTCGGGTACCGGTGGTGACAAACTGACCAAGGTCTACGGATTTTTCGCGCAGCAGGCCATGGAATGGTGCCCGGATAACGGTCCGGCTCAGATCACCTTTGGCGCGATCGAGCTCGGCCAGCGCGAAATCGAGTTTCGCCTGCGCATCAGCCAGCTGCGGTTTGTGCAGGGCGAGATCCTCAGCTTCTTTGCTGCGTGACACATCGGAGCGGAATTTGAGCCAGTCCTGATACGCCACTTCGGCACGGCCTTTTTCCAGCGCCAGCGCACTGCGCGCGCTGGCGACATTGGCTTCGGCACGTTTCACATCGGCAAGATAATTGCGGTCATCAAGTTTGAGGATCACTTCGCCGGGTTTGAAAAATCCGCCGGGCTGAAAGCCGGGTGCGACATAGATTACCTGGCCGCTAACCTCTGAAATCAGTGCGGTATCGGTCCGGGGTTGCACCACGCCCTGTGACGTAACCGGAATGGCGATGTCCTGAGGTACTGCTTCTGCGACGTCGATCAGCAGCTGTTTTTGGAAAACTTCGCGCTGCGCGACCTCAGGCTTGGTGGCCAGTAAATACGCCGTGCCCGCGCCGGCACCAGCAAGCAGCGCGATCGCAATAAACGCTTGTTTTAGCAACGGAGACATAGCGGCCAACAGCTAACATCAGGGGATCCTGAGTATAGCAGAAGGGGTCAGCGGCCAAATTACAGTCGAGTAACCTAGCCGCTGTAATCCTCAGACTGAGAAGCCTATCCCAGAATCCGGATAACGGTGCGGATGCCCTTGCCCGCGCCCATATCCGCGAAGCCTTCATTGACCTCCTCAAGCGGGCGGCGGGATGTAATCATGCCTTCCAGATCCAGTTTCCCGGCTTTCCACAGATTGATCATGCGACTGATATCGTGGTCTGCCTGACAGGAGCCGAGCAGGCAGCCGCACAGTTTCTTTTCCATGGCGGTAAAAATAACGGCGTTCTCAATCAGAATTGATTCTTCGAGTGCCGGCGCGCCGACACAGACGGTGGTGCCGCCGCGGCGTGTCGCGTTGATGCCGGTGACGGCAAGTGCGGCTTTGCCGGCGCACTCAAAGGCATAGTCAACGCCGATGCCGTCGGTCAGCGCCATCGACTCCGCCGCGACATCGGTGATGGTGGCGGGGTCGAGCACATCGGTGGCGCCGAAGGTAAGTGCCGCCTCACGCCGTTCCGCGACCGGATCCACGGCGATAATTTTACTGGCGCCGGCCAGTCGTAAACCCTGAATAGTGGCGATACCGATCCCGCCCAGACCGATAACGAGCGCGGTGGCACCGGCTTCAACATCCGCGGTGTTAAGCGCGGCGCCGACGCCGGTTTGTACCGCGCAACCCAATACGCAGGCCACTTCCAAAGGCACATCGTCGGCGACTTTAACTGCGGCATTGGCCGGCGCGATGGCGTATTCCGCGAGTGCGCCGAGCCCGCAACCGCGATAAACCACTTCGTCGCCGATGCTGAGGCCGGTTACGCCATCGGGCAGTGACGAGGTCATCAGTGAAATAGAATTGTCGCAAAGCGTGTGTTCACCGCGCTGGCAGTAGTAGCAGCGGCCACAGGCGGGAATCGGCGTCATCACCACCCGGTCGCCTACGGCAACCGAGGTAACGCCCGGGCCGATGGCATCGACAACGCCGGCCGCCTCGTGGCCGAGTACGATGGGCCCGGGCAGCATATTGGAGCCGTTAACGAAGCTGTAGTCCGAATGGCACAGTCCGCAGAAGTGCACCGCTAAGCGGATTTCACCGGCGCGTGGTTCGATAAGATCAACGTCATCGCGGATCACAATGGGTTTGTCAGCAGATTCCAGGACGGCAGCGCGCATAGTTTTATTCCGGTGTGTTTCGGGGCAGCGCCCGAGTGTGCAGCAGGACTTTGCCACTGGCAATGACGGCGCCGGCCAGCGCGCTCCGCTATACTACACGGCCACTAACGGAGGAACTGATGACGGCATCCGAAGTTGAAGTAAAACCCGCGGCAACTGCGGTGGTCGTTCGCGAAACCGACGACGGCTTGTCAGCGCTATTACTGCGCCGCAACCGCAAAGACAAAAGAGGCATGGGTGCCTGGGTGTTTCCCGGCGGGAAGATCGAAGCGGATGATTTTCTCAGTGCCGGTGCCGATGATGAAGCCGCGGCGCGCCTGGCAGCGGTGCGGGAAAGCGGCGAGGAGGCGTCATTGAAACTCGCGGCGGAAGATCTGCAGATGATTTCGCACTGGACCACGCCCGCCCATTTCGGCAAGCCGCGGTTTGCGACCTGGTTCTTTCTGGTCGCAGTGGACTCCACCGAAGTCACCGTTGACGGCTACGAGATTGATCACCACATCTGGATTGCGCCCGCAGATGCCATCGCGCGCCACTCGCAGGGTGAGGTGGAATTATTACCGCCGACGCTGGTGACCCTCACCGAGCTGTCACATTTCACGTCGCTTGCTGACGCGGCGGCTTTTTATGCGTCGCGTGAGGTGCCTTGGATCGAGCCGCGGCTGACCGATGACAGTGGCCGGGTATGCATGCTCTATACCGGCGACGCCGGGTACGAGGCTGCGGACCCTAGTATCGCCGGTGAGCGCAACCGTTGTTATCTGGATGAGGGCTGCTGGCGCTTCGACTCGAGCGCGCTTAAAAGGCTGGCCTGAGGGGGCGTTACACCTGATTGAACAGGTCGCGACCGTCGCGCCAGCGCTTGCGGAATGCCTTCGCCACCCGCCGCGGATACCAGTATTTGCCGTAGCTGCCATTGTAGCGGGCCAGCGCCTCGTCCCATTTGCCGCGTTCTTTTTTCAAATAGAACTGCAAAATGCGGCAGCCGTAGCGCAGATTGGTGTCAATATTGAGAAGATTATCGTCTGGCCTGCCGATTTCTTTCATCCAGAAAGGCATGACCTGCATCAGGCCGCGGGCGCCGGCGCGGGATACCGCGTACTGATCAAAACGACTTTCTACCTCGATTAAGGCGAGCACCAGATCGGGGCGCAGCCCCGCAGCGCTGGCTTCCCGGTGCAGCGCACGCAGGAAATAGAGCCGTTTCGCCGGGTTGGCCATAAACGGCGCGAGCCGCGACGACATCGCCAGCAACCAGACTTCGGCGTCGAAGCGATCTTCAAAGCCGTGTTCAGTGGATAGCGTCTCGCGCAGGAATGCAGTGAGCTCCACGCGTTCCCGTTGTTGGGGCGACAGTCCGGCGTCCGGTCTGTCCGATAAGGGTTCAGCGACGGCAGTGCCGAGCAACATAATCAGCAGCGTTGCGAGTCGCCACATGAGTCAGTCCGTCGTGAGTTTGCTTAGCAGGAAGTTGAGCATGGCATCGGTGGTGATGTCTTCGTTCTCGTCGCTGGATCGGGCGCGGTATTCGAGCGTGCCGTTTTGCAGTCCTCGATCGCCAATAACCACGCGGTGCGGAATACCGATCAGTTCAATTTCCGCAAACTTTACACCAGGCCGTTCATCGCGGTCATCAAGCAGTACATCGACGCCCTCGGCAAGTAATTGCTGGTACAGCGTCTCGGTGCAGTCGCGAACTGCTTCGGATTTTTGCGGGTTCATCGGCACCAGCACCACCGAGAAGGGCGCCAGCGCCTGCGGCCAGATAATGCCCCTGTCGTCGTGATGCTGTTCAACCGCGGCGGCAACGACCCGGCTGACGCCGATACCGTAACAGCCCATTTCGAGTGTTTGTTCGCGACCGTTTTCATTCAGGACCTTGGCGCCCAGCGCTTCGCTGTATTTGGTGCCCAACTGGAATATATGCCCCACTTCGATGCCGCGCTTGATGTCGAGTGTGCCTTTGCCATCCGGGCTGGGGTCGCCGGCTTCCACGTTGCGGATATCGGCGATTTCGGTGGTGGCACAGTCCCGTTCCCAGTTGACATTGACCAAGTGTTTGCCGGTTTCGTTGGCGCCGGCAATAAAGTTGGTGAGCGCGGCCGCACTGCGGTCGACGATGACCGGTAGTTTCAGGCCGGCAGGGCCGATAGAGCCAAAGTCTGCGCCGACAACGCGTTGCGCGGTTTCGGGGTCGGCCATTTGCAGCGGGCTGGCAACGGCGGCAATTTTCTCGGCCTTGATAGCATTGAGCTGGTGGTCGCCGCGCAATACCAGCGCCACCAATTCTGATTCCACCTCGTCGCTGGCAGCGACTAACAGGGTTTTGACAGTCTGCTGCTCGTCGACTTTCAGGAATGCTGCAACTTCGGTGATGGTGTTGATGCCCGGTGTGGCCACTGTTTCCAGCGGCAGGGCAGCAGCTCCGGATTGCGGTGGGGCGAGCGCTTCAGCCATTTCGATATTGGCGGCGTAGTCGCTGCCGTCAGAGAAGGCGATGGCATCTTCGCCGGAACTCGCCAGCACATGAAATTCGTGGGATGCGCTGCCGCCGATGGCGCCGGTGTCGGCAATCACGGCGCGAAATTCCAGGCCTAAGCGGCTGAAGATATTGCTATAAGCCTGATACATTGCATCGTAAGTCTGCTGCAGTGACTGCTGACCGGTATGAAAGGAGTAAGCATCCTTCATAGTGAATTCACGGCCCCGCATAATGCCGAAACGCGGTCGGATTTCGTCGCGAAACTTGGTTTGTATCTGATAGAAGTTAAGCGGCAGTTGCCGGTAACTGGCGATTTCGTTGCGGACGATGTCGGTAATTACTTCTTCATGGGTAGGGCCGAGGCAGAATTCGCGGTCGTGACGGTCCCGGATGCGCGCCAATTCGGGGCCGTACTGCTGCCAGCGGCCCGATTCCCGCCATAACTCTGCCGGCTGCACCACCGGCATCAGTAATTCGAGGGCGCCGGCGGCATTCATTTCTTCGCGAACGACATTCTCAACTTTGCGCAGAACCCGCAGGCCCATTGGCATCCAGTTATAGAGCCCGCTTGCAAGTTTGCGAACGAGTCCCGCGCGCAGCATCAACTGATGACTGACGACTTCGGCATCGGCGGGTGTTTCTTTAAGCGTGGAGATAAAAAACTGGCTGGCGCGCATGGGGAAAGCTGGCACTTATATAAGGAACTGCGCATTCTACGGAGTCCAAATAGGAGGGTACAGATAATGTTTACACTTGATGAGCGATTGGCTGGTGATTGCCTTGAGATTGGTCACCTGCCGCTGAGCCTTGTGCTGCTGATGAAGGATGCTAATTTTCCGTGGTTAATTCTGGTGCCCCGTGTCGACGGCGCGCGGGAGATTGTCGATTTGGATAATTTTCAGCGGCAGCAATTGCTGGATGAATCCTGCGTTGTTTTAGAGCTGTTACAGCAGCTTTTTAATCCCGATAAGCTGAACGTTGCGGCTTTGGGAAATGTCGTTGCGCAGCTGCACGTGCATCACATTGCACGTTTTAAAACGGACAAGGCCTGGCCAAAACCCGTGTGGGGTAGCGTTTCCGCAACACCTTACACATCGGAAAACCTGTTAAAAATTAAACAGCAGCTGCAAAGTAATCTGCAGAATAAGTCACTGATATTTCAGCCGGCTTAAGAAAACACTATTTTTTCAGTGTTTAAACAACAAAACGCTTGTGTTGAAGAAATGATTCGACTATATCTGTGCCTGCGTTGAGAACGTGTCGGCATGTAACGAGCGATACGCATACTCTTGGTTTTAACGTCACAACAGGACAACAAACATGGCAATACGCAAGGCTAAGAAAAAGGCCGCTAAAAAAGCTCCCGCTAAGAAGAAAGCAGCAGCCAAAAAAGCAGCTCCCGCTAAGAAAGTCACCGCTCTGAAAAGCAAACTGACCAAATCACAAATCCTGAACGAGATCGGCGAGAGCACCGGCCTGAGTCGTGCACAGGTAGGTTCGGTTTTGAATGAGCTGGAAACGCTGATGCAGCGCAGTGTTAAGAAAGGCTCTGTGGGTGAGTTCACAGTACCCGGCCTGATGAAGGTCACCACTGTTAAGAAGCCCGCGCGTAAAGCCCGTAAAGGCATCAACCCGTTCACGGGTGAAGAAACCATGTTCAAGGCGAAGCCTGCGAGCATTGCGGTTAAAGTTCGTCCGCTGAAGAAGCTGAAAGAGTTCGCCGGATCTTAATCCGTCAAACTTGCTGACGACTCCGGCTCCGGCCGGGGTCGTCAGGCCCGGACTTTCCACTTTCCGGGCCTGTACTCCTCTGAAACCCCTGCTCTGTCGCCACTCCGGCGCCTGAATCCGCCGCAAAGGCGCATTAATACTGCATCGCTAGCCCGCCACTCCTACTGTATAATCCCGCGCTTTTTCGGGGTCATAAGGGGAGGATTTCATGCCTATCTACGAATATCAGTGCGATTCTTGCCATATTGAGCTGGAAAAGCTGCAAAAAATATCCGACCAGCCACTAGTCGATTGCCCTGAATGCGGTAAGCCAAGCTTACGTAAAAAAGTTTCAGCGGCGGGATTCCGGCTTAAGGGTGCCGGTTGGTACGAGACCGACTTCAAAGCCGGGGCTAAAAAGAATCTGGCCGGCGACGACAATAGCAAGCCCAAGGACTCCGGTGGCGGTGGCGATAGTGCCGCTGTGAAAGCCGCGACCAAGAGCGAAACCAAATCAGAGAGCAAAAAGGCCGGCACCGATTCCAGTGCCGCCTGAATTTAATTAATACCGGGGAAATCAACAGCATGCGCAGTCATTATTGCGGCGAATTGCGGGAACAACAGGTCGACGAAACCGTCACGCTATGTGGCTGGGTGGATCGTCGTCGCGATCATGGCGGCGTTATCTTTTTGGATCTGCGCGACCGCGAAGGCATTGTGCAGGTTGTGTTTGACCCGGATGTTGAAGAAGCATTTGCGCTGGCAGACAAGGTGCGCAGTGAGTACGTACTCACTGTGACCGGGCGCGTGCGCCGCCGCGAGGGCGATACGGTCAATCCGAAAATGGCGACCGGCGTCATCGAGGTACTCGGTAAAGAGATTGACATACTGAATGAGGCCGACACGCCGCCGTTTCAGCTCGACGAGCACACTGATGTCGGTGAAGACGTGCGCCTGCGCTATCGCTACATGGACCTGCGCCGTCAAGACATCGCCGGCAAGCTGCGCATGCGCTCGGCGATTACCTCAAAAGTAAGGCAGTTCCTTGATAGCAATGGCTTTCTTGATGTTGAGACGCCGATTCTGACCCGTGCGACACCCGAAGGCGCGCGGGATTATCTGGTGCCCAGCCGGACCCACAACGGTAAATTTTTTGCTTTGCCGCAGTCGCCGCAGCTGTTTAAACAGTTACTTATGGTCAGTGGTTTTGATCGCTATTATCAGGTGGCGCGCTGCTTCCGTGATGAGGACCTGCGCGCGGACCGGCAGCCGGAATTCACCCAGATTGATATCGAGACCTCATTTATGAGTGCCGATCAGATCATGGCGGTGACCGAGGAACTGATTACCAGCGTTTTCAAAGACATTCTGAATGTTGATCTGGGCGTGTTTCCCAGCCTTACCTGGGCTGAGGCGATGCGCCGTTTTGGCAGTGATAAACCCGATCTGCGTATTCCGCTTGAGTTGGTTGATATCAACGATTTAATGAAAGACGTTGATTTCAAGGTATTTGCGGCGCCGGCGCAGGATCCCGAAGGTCGGGTGGCGGCACTGCGGGTACCGGGCGGAGCGGCTATTTCCCGCAAGGAAATCGACGATTACACCAGCTATATCGCCAACTACGGTGCCCGTGGCCTCGCCTGGGTGAAAGTGAATGATGTCGCCAAAGGGCGGGAAGGCCTGCAATCACCGATTCTGAAGTTTATGCCCGATGACGTCGTCACCGAGATGGTGGCGCGTTTGCAGGCGGTGGACGGCGACATTATTTTCTTCGGCGCCGACAAGGCGAACATCGTCAATGATTCGCTGGGTGCCCTGCGGGTGCGCGTCGGTCATGACCGCGGTCTGGTCGAAAATAGCTGGAGGCCGTTGTGGGTAGTGGACTTCCCGATGTTCGAGAAAGCCGGTGACGGCAGTTGGACGCCGCTGCATCACCCCTTTACCGCGCCGTCCTGCAGCGCTGAAGAGCTTGCCGCTAATCCCGGCACCGCCAACTCGGTCGCCTACGATATGGTACTCAACGGCACCGAGCTCGGTGGCGGCTCGCTGCGCATTCATCGTCAGGACATGCAGCAGACGGTATTTGAAATTCTCGGTATCGGCGCTGAAGAGCAGCAGGAGAAGTTCGGCTTCCTGCTCGACGCGTTGCGTTACGGCGCACCGCCCCACGGCGGCCTCGCCTTCGGTCTCGACCGCTTGGTAATGCTGATGACCGGCGCCGAATCTATCCGCGACGTAATCGCCTTCCCGAAAACCCAGTCCGCACATTGTGTGATGACCGATGCACCCGGTGATATCGGCGCCAAGCATTTGCGTGAACTCGGCATCAAGGTTTCGAAAAAGGCTGACGCCTGAGCCATCCGTAGCCCTAAGCCCCTATCTATGGGGGCTTTCTTACGGACGCGCGAAAGCCTGCTGCCCATCAGCACCTAAGCGGTGTCCAAGAGATAAGTTGTTATTTATCGGGTGCGCTTTGCTTCGAATGGCCTAGGGAGCTGTAATTCGGCGTTCCCTGTAAGGCGGCACCGCGCACAGGGAAGGAGCATATGCATTAATATGTGACTGACCGAGCACGGTACCAACGCAGCAGGGGACGCCGAAGTGCAGTTCCCCTAACTACGGAGTGAAATTCTAAAGCATGGCGGGTCATAGCAAATGGGCAAACATCAAGCACCGCAAAGCGGCGCAGGATGCCAAGCGCGGCAAGATATTTACCAAGATAATCCGTGAGATCGTAGTGGCTGCCCGCGCCGGCGGTCCGCTGCCGGAAGATAATCCGCGGCTGCGCAGCATTATTGACAAGGCTCTCGGCGCCAATATGAAGCGCGACACCATCGATAAGGCGATTGCCCGCGGTGCCGGTGCCGGCGACGAAGATAATTACGAAGAACTGAGCTATGAGGGCTATGCGCCGGGTGGCGTCGCGGTCTTGGTCGAGTGCATGACCGACAATCGCAACCGCACCGTTGCGGAGGTGCGCCACGCTTTTACCAAGCGCGGTGGTAATTTAGGCACCGACGGCTCGGTCGCCTATTTGTTCGACCGCAAAGGGCAGATCAGTTTCGGTCCGGGAGCGGATGAAGACCGGTTGATGGAGCTTGCGCTGGAGGCCGGCGCCGAGGATGTAGTAACCAATGATGACGGCTCCATCGATCTGCTGACGGCATGGGAAGATTTTGACGCGGTGAAGGACAGGGTTATCGCCGCCGGTGCGGCGCCGGATGCTGCTGAGATCACCATGATTCCGTCGACCACGGTTGAGCTCGACGATGACACCGCGCGTTCGGTGCTCGGTTTGATTGATATGCTGGAGGACCTGGATGACGTGCAAAGCGTCTGGACTAATGCCGGGATTTCCGAGACCGCTTACGAGCCGCAGGAAGGGCCGGCCTGAGTGACCATTATTCTGGGCATCGACCCCGGCTCACAGTGCACCGGTTACGGGCTGATCAGCTCGGAGGCGGAACAACTCAAATATATCGACAGCGGCGTCATCCGCTTGCCGAAAGGCGAATTAACACCGCGCCTGAAAATTCTCGCCGAATCTATCGATGAGCTGATCGACCGCTATTCGCCGGACGAGGCCTCGGTTGAGCAGGTGTTTATCGCGCGCAACCCCCGCAGTGCATTGGTATTGGGCCATGCCCGCGGTGCCGCGGTGGTCACCTGTGCGCGGCGCGGTTTGGATATTGCGGAGTACAGTGCCCGTCAGATCAAGCAGGCGGTAACCGGCACCGGTGCCGCCACCAAACAACAGGTACAACATATGGTGCGGGTGTTATTGGCGTTATCGGCGGAGCCCGCCAGCGACGCTGCGGATGCTCTGGCAGCCGCAATCTGCCATCATCACGGCCGACAAAGTTTGCTGCAGCGCGCCGAAGACGGCAGCAGCCGCGGGCGCTTCCGAAGAGGCCGGGTATCGTGATTGGCAGGTTGCAGGGTAATTTAATTGAAAAGCATGCGCCGGAGCTGGTGATTGACGTTGGCGGCGTCGGCTATGA
>JBFJYC010000006.1:0-28398 GCA_041622815.1 Spongiibacteraceae bacterium
GGTAACTTTTGTCACACAGCGCCGGCCGTCTTTTTCCTCGACAGTGGCGAGCACCCCGCAATGGGCAATACATAACCGGCAAATTGTGGGTACGACTTCAGACATTTAAGCCGCCTGCACGATCATATAAATACAGCTGCCCGCCGCTACGATAAATGCGGCAGAACGCAATTTATCCATGTCGGCCAGATAAAACGCCACATGTAAAATGCGGGCCGCCAGAAATACGAGTGCCGCGGTAGCGAGATCCGCCGCCGGCACGCCGGCAAAATGGGTAACAACGATCGCCACGGTATACAGCGCCAACGCTTCCCAGGCATTCGCCTGCGCGGCCACGGCGCGCGCGCCGGCACCGGTGAGGCGTGTCGATTGTCCGCGCGGGTCTTTGTTGTCCATAGCGCCGAACTGTTTTGTTTTGAAATAAGCAGATGCACCAGCCAACAAATAAGGAATAGCAACCGCAACAACAAGAACCCAAAGTGCTGTATTCATTTTATTTTTCTCCGTAATAATAATTACTGATTTATGGGCAAAAACCGCAGTGCGATTCAGCCACAGAAATCCTTATATTGCCATCGACCGCTCAAACCTTCGCGTAAAGGGCATCGCGCTCTGTCTTATCCAACAGTTTTGGCTCTGCCAACAGCTCACCGGTAACGGCATCGCGGAACGCTGAGTGTTTATGGTCGCCCCGCACTCTGGCCTTCAACATGCGCCAGCCGAATTTCGCAAACATACTTTTGGGCGTTTTACCGCCCTTGACCAAGTCCGCCTTATCGGCCTTTGACGCTTCAGGGAAAAATGCGCCCAGCACCGGACCCATCGCCGCATTGGCTTCGGCCGGATCGGCGAGCAATCCCGGCAACATGCCGAAAAACGGAAAACCGGCAGCGGCAACAGTGCTGCCAACCGGTGTGTTGCAACATTTTGTGTACCAGCGCAGCGGCCCCTTTTCGGTCAGCCTAACGCAGGCGAGTTGGTCGCTGCCGCTACCGAATTTGATCCGCGCCGGCGAGGTCAGAAAAAGATCAACGCCGCCCTGCGCATCGAGCAGTTCCCCGCTACAACCCAGATAGTGGGCAAAGGCCTGGCAGGACTGGCAATAGCACACGGTATGGCAGCCGGTTTCAGTGGAAACTTCAGCGCTTGCCTGCACTTTGCCGCAGCGGCATTTGAGCTTCAGATTTTCATTCATAGTGATGCTCCTGTGACGGTCCGCGCCTGACGGCGGCAAAATGGCCGCAAATACACGCGCCGCGGGCTCGGGTGTGGCTTGTCGGGTCCGGAATCGGGCCATTATAGTGTGCTGCCGATTCCATCTACGCAACCGCAGGGCCGCTGCCATGATTACCAGTTTCGATGATTACTGCATTCACCAGACCGCCAAGCCGATCGCGGAGCCGTCTCAGTCAGACCGCAATTTTTACGACCGCTACTGGTTTAACGGCTTCGATCAGGCCGGTGATTTTCTGTTTGAAATCGGTTTCGGGCTCTACCCCAACCGCAAGGTGATGGACGGGCACTTTTCGGTCTCCATCGGCGACAATCAGCATGCCTTTCATTCCTCGCGCCGGGCACCGAAGGAAAGACGCGACACCACGATCGGACCACTGGCGGTGGAAATTGTCGAACCGATGCGACAGGTGCGCGTCTCAGTCGCGAAAAATGACCACAATATCGAATGCGAGCTGTTGTTTACCGCCTGTAGCATTGCCCACGAAGAGCCCGCTAACGTCATGTATGACGACGGCCACCTGATTATGAGCAACACCCGCTTCACCCAGATGGGGCACTGGGACGGTTGGTTCTCGGTGGACGGTAAGCGTACCGAGGTGAACCGCGCGTTCGGGGTACGCGACAAGAGCTGGGGCGTGCGTCCGGTCGGCGAGCCGCAAACCGGCGCGCCGGGCCTGCTCCACAACGACCCCGGGGTCTACTGGCTATGGAACCCGATTCACTGGGAAGACGGCACCTGCACCCAATTCGGCACCTTTGAAGACCGCGACGGACACCCGACCCAGCTATCCGCCGATCAACTCCCCCTCTACGCCTCGCCCGACGATATTCCGGCGCTGGAAGACCCGAAACACGTGGTGATGCGCAATATCACCCATCAGGTGCAGTGGCACTCCGGCACCCGGCTCGCAGCCGGCGCCAGCGTGCAGATGGAGGATAGAAACGGCAAGCGCTTTGAATACAGCTTGGAACCGCTGCGCCGCTTTCATATGCTCGGTATCGGCTATAACCACTTCGAATGGGGCCATGCCTACTGGAAAGGTGAGTTGGAAACCGGCCGCGAGGACTGGGTGCTGGCCGATGTGCCGCTGCTCGACTACCAGTTTCTGCACACTCATCAGGTGGTACGGGCAACCATGGGCGATCTCACCGGCTACGGCACACTGGAAACCATCTGTATCGGGCGCCACGACCCCTCCGGCTTCAAAGACCTGTTCGACGGGGCGCCCTAAAACAGCCGGGCGACACCCCAAAAATCCCGGCTAACTACATGTTTTTTACTGATTTCTGGTGCATACTTGCGGATTTACTCGCCCGCGTTTTTAGTGTGTGAATCAGCCTCGCTGAGAGGCGAAATAGTGCCGGAGTGGTAAATGAGCACGGAGTCTTCAGACGACAACAAAAAGCGTCCTGCCACAAAGCGAAAACGCGTGGCGAAAGCGCCCGCAGCAAAGAAACCTGCGACAAAAAACCCCGACACAGACAAGGCTGCAGCGGTTGAAGAGCCATTGTACGTGGTCGGTATCGGCGCATCCGCCGGCGGCCTTGAAGCGACCCGCCCGATGCTGGCCAACCTGTCAAAGAACGGCAAAGCCGCCTACATTATTGCCCAGCATATGTCGCCGCAGCACCGCAGCATGTTGGTCGAACTGCTCAACAAAGAATCAAAACTACCGGTACTCGAGGCCAGCAACGGGCTGCTGCTGAAAGCCGATACTATTTATGTCACCCCGCCGAACAAAGACAGCTTTATCAAAGGCGGTAAGGTGTTCCTGCGCCGTCCGACGGAAGCGATAGGGCCCAAGCCCTCGGTCGACACACTGTTTGCGTCGATGGCCAACGAGCTCGGCGATCACGCGATCGGCGTCATCCTCTCCGGCACCGGCTCTGACGGCTCCCATGGCTGCCGCACAATCAAGGCGGCGGGTGGCATCACCATCGCCCAGGAGCCCGGCTCCGCGAAATATGACGGCATGCCCGGTTCTGCGATCCGCGCCGATGCGATTGATCTGGTACTTGAACCGGAAGCCATCGGTAAGCAGTTGTCGGCTATTATCGAATCACCGCCACCGGACATCCCCGTTGCGACCCGCGACGATGACGAGGATATGGATGCGCCGACACTGAAATCGCTGCTAAATCAGGTTTTCCGCCGCACCAATATCGATTTCAGCAACTATAAAGAATCCACCATCGGCCGCCAGCTGCAGCGCCGCATGACCTCGCTGCGCATCGAAACGCTGGATGACTATTTCGAATACATTCAATCGCACCCTATTGAACTGGAAAATATTCAGAAAAGCTTTCTGATCTCCGTCACCAGCTTTTTCCGCGACACCAAGGCGTTTGATGCCATTACCGGCGTGCTGCAAAGCATTATTCAGACCAAGAAACCCCGGGATACGATCCGCATCTGGGTGCCCGCCTGCGCCACCGGCGAAGAGGTCTACACCTTTGCGATTATTCTGGCGGAGCTGCTCGGCAACCGGCTGCACGAATTTAACGTCAAGATATTCGGTACCGATATCGATTTGGGCGCAACCGAGGTTGCCCGAAAGGGGCTTTATCCGGAACCCTCGCTGGCGGGACTTGAGCAGCAAATAATCGACCGCTACTTCCTGCAGGAAGGCCGGCTATACCGCGTCAACAAGCTGATTCGCGAGATGTGCGTGTTCGCCCGTCAGGATATTGTCCGCGACCCGCCGTTTCTGCGCATGGACATGATTAGCTGTCGCAACCTATTGATTTACATGAAGAATAATCTTCAGGACAAGCTAATCAATAGCTTTCACTACTCACTATTGCCCGGCGGCTATATGTTTTTGGGGCAGTCCGAATCCATCGGTAATGCCGGTATGGCGCTGTTCAATACCTACGACAGCACCAATAAGATTTTCTTACGCCGCGCCGTGCAAACACCGCGCCCGATCCTGCTCGGCGATGGTATGCAGGCATTACCGGTGGTGCCAGCGGCTCCCATCAAACCCGTCAAATCCGATGCCAAAGTACAGTCCGACGCGGTGCGTGAAAAACTGCTGGATCACTACGCACCGCCGAGCATTCTGATCAATGCGAATCTGGAACCGCTGCATTTTTACGGCGACGCCAAACGATTTGTGGAAGTGCCGGATGGCGACGCCAGTTGGGTACTCACATCACTGATCATCAAACCCCTGCAAACCGAATTGCGCTCTTTGCTGCATCGCTCCAAGGACGCCGAAGACGGCGCTGTCGGCAATCTGATTAAAGTAGAGCTGGGTGGTGAGCCTAAGCTGGTTCAGCTGATTTTGCGTAAAGTCTGGCTTGATGAGGTTGCTGAACAGGCCTACCTGATAAGTTTTGAGGTGCGCCAACCAACCACGTCGACTGCGGTGAGCGTTGCGGACACCGGCGAGCACAATGACAGTAATGTAACTGAGCAAATTCAGGAGCTGGAGCACGAACTGGCCGGTACCCGCGAGCATCTGCAGGCGGTTATCGAAGAGCTGGAAACCTCAAATGAGGAATTGCAGTCGCTGAACGAGGAACTGCAGGCGTCCACGGAAGAACTGCAATCTTCTAACGAAGAACTGGAAACCACCAACGAAGAACTGCAAGCGACCAATGAAGAATTAACCACGGTCAACGACGAGATGCAGGAGAAGTCTAACGAACTCTCCGAAATCAACGCGGACCTGCTGAATATTCAGAATTCGATATCAATGGGCGTTATTGTGCTCGATAACAACCTGCATATCACCCGTTACACACCGCAGGCGGTGCGCGTTTTCGGCATCATGCCAGAGGACATCGGTCAGAGCTTACTGGGCCTGCCCTCCTACGTAAAAATCGACGATTTCCGCCGCAAATTGTTGACCGTTATCCAGTCCGGCGAGGCCTACACGGAAGATCTGCAGCGCGAAGACACGCAGTTTCTGATGCAGATCTCACCCTACCGGGACCATCGCGGCCAGCATACCGGTGCGGTACTCACGGTCAGCGATATCACCGAGACTTACCGTGCGAGAAAATTGCGTACGGAGACCGAAGAACGCTTCCGGCTGATTACCGAATCACTACAGGAAGTGGTGTGGATGAGCAGCGCCAATCAGGAAAAAATGCTCTATGTCAGCCCGAGCTACGAGCAACTCTGGGGGCGCAGCACCGACTCGTTGTACGATAACCCGTCGACCTATATTGAAGGCATACACCCGGAGGACCGGAAGCGCTTTCAAAGCGAGCTCAAGAATACCGACAGCGCCTGGAATATCGAATTTCGGGTGGTCACACCCACCGGCGAAATAAAGTGGGTTAAAGACCGCGGCGTAAAGATCTGGAACGACGACGGCGAGCTGGAATACCTCATCGGTAGCGCCATCAATATCTCTGACCGAGTGCGCGCCGAGCGCGAAAACGAGGTTAACTATCTGCGTTTTAGTCAGACATTCAACTCCGCCGCTATCGGTATGTGTCTGGCGAAGCGGGACGGCACCATCACCGATATCAATCAGGCATTTGCACAGTGGCTGGGCTACAACACGACCGACCTGATCGGCAAGCACTTTTCAGACATCACGCACCCGGACGATCGCGATGCCAATACCAATCATTTTGAAAAGCTGGTTGAGGGCGAGCTCGACAGCTATGTCATCGACAAGCGCTACCTGAAAAAAACCGGCGGAGTCCTGTGGGGCCGGCTTACCAGTAATCTGTGTGAACCGAACGACCCGGAAATAGACAGCTTTGTCGTCGCAATGATTGAGGATATTAACGAAGATAAAGAACGCCAGTCGACGATGTACGAGCAGGCGAACTTCGACAAATTGACCGAGCTGCCGAACCGCAACCTGTTTATGGACCGGATCTCGGAACAAACTAAAATCACCAACCGTAGCGGCAATGCCCTGTATGTGATGTTTATCGATCTCGACGGCTTTAAGGCGATCAACGATAACAACGGCCACGATATCGGCGACGATGTATTGCGGGAAGTTGCAAACCGCATGCGCCAGCAGATCCGGGAATCTGATACGGTCGCGCGTTTTGGCGGAGACGAATTTATCGTCCTGCTGTCCGAAGTACTGCATATCGAGGCTGTTGAGCGTATCGCCTCGGAATTTCTGGAAGCACTTTGTCAGCCCTACAAAATCGGCAAGCAGACGTTCAGCATGTCAGCGAGTATCGGTATCGCCTGCTACCCGAAAGACGCAAAATCGACGGAAGAGTTGATTCAGCAGGCGGACACCGCGATGTACAAGGCGAAAGCCGAAGGCGGCAACTGCTTCAGATATTATTCCAGCAAGATGAACGATCAGGCGGTCGAGCGCGATCATCTGCGCAATGATATTGCGACGGCCCTAGTAGAAGACCAGTTTCAACTGGTGTTCCAGCCGATCTTTGATCACAGTGCCGGCTGTTTTACTCACGCCGAAGCACTGGTGCGGTGGCAGCACCCGACCCGCGGCACGATCCAACCCAGCGTCTTTATCGAACACGCCGAGAACGCGGGCCAGAGCCGTGCGATCAATAGCTGGGTTTTCCGCGAAGCTGCGCAGTACGTGCAGCGCTGGCACAAGCGCTGGGGAGATGATTTCGTGCTCGCCTTCAATCTGACTTCATCGATGATGGACCGGCACGAGTTTGAACTGCTACTTACCGAGTGGAAGCATATTCTTGGCAACCTCTGCCTTGAAGTTACCGAAAGTGCGCTGACCGACCGTTCCAGCAATGTCCTGCGGCGACTGGCCATGGCGAAATCCATGGGTGCCAAAATCGGACTCGATGATTTCGGCACCGGCCATTCAAGCCTGATCCAGCTGCAAAAAGCGCCTGTTGACTACATCAAACTTGACCGCAATTTTATCCGCGGAATATCCGCCAGCGGTGAAGGTGGAGATATCGCGCATTCGGTCGCCCTGATTGCCAACTCAATCGGCGCGAGAATTATTGCCGAAGGTGTGGAAACCGAAATTCAGAGCGAGTTTATCGGAAGGTTAAAAGGGGCTTTGTCACAGGGTTATTTTTACAGCAAACCACTGAACAGCAAGGATTTCGAAGCACTCATGGACAAGCAGAAAAACAAGAAAGCCGCGAAGGCTTAACCTGAGACCGCCGGAAACGGCGGCAATTACAGTATCTGCGGAATACTGTAATGAGATAAATAATTAATAAAACCGTATGCCGGAGAAGCTTTATGCATCGCTCTACGCTTGGTGTATCTGTGCTGTGCGCAGCCAGTTTATTCTATACACCCACAACTTTTGCCCAGGAAAAGAAGCGTACCCAAGCGTCGCTTGAAGAGGTTGTCGTCACTGCGCGTCGCCGCGATGAAAGTCTGCAGGAAACGCCGGTCGCGGTCAGCGCGCTGGGCGAGCAGGCGCTTATTGATGCCGGTGTCTCAACGATCACGGATTTGCAGCAATCGGTACCGGGCCTGCAATTCGGTGAAAGCGGCTCAAAAACGCCGGCGATATTTATTCGCGGTATCGGCCAGCGCGAGAGCTCGGCGGTACTCGACCCCGGCGTCGGTGTTTATCTCAACAATATTTTTATAGCACGTCAGGACGGACAGCTTCTGGACACCGTCGACACCCAAAGCATTCAGGTTTTGCGCGGACCGCAGGGCACGCTGTTCGGCAAAAACAATACCGGCGGCGCCATGCTGGTCACCACCAAAGAACCCCATTTTGAACAATTCGAGTGGGGCTTCTCCAGCAAAGTCGGCGATCAGGGGCGCAAGGACCTGAAGGTATCGGGCAATATTCCACTAGTCGAAGACAAACTTGGGATGCGATTTGCGCTCAACAGTAAAAAACGCGATGGCTATCTCGACAACGTCGATGGTAAGACCTTCGGTGACGAGGAGCGACTCGCTGTGACCTCACGCTGGCTGTGGGATGTGTCCGACAATTTCAGCGCCGATCTGTTTATTTACTGGAGCAAGCAGGACGAATTGAGTTCGGCGGTGTCATGCCTGCATCAGAACCCTGACTCAAATGTCACCCAACTCACTTATCCCGGCCGTCGTGACGGCTTTGAGAGCGCCTGTAATGACAGTGAGGCATTAGCGGAAAAACGCGAGGTCTCAATAAACAGTGAAGACAGCCTGGTCACGATGACCAGTACCATCTATGCGCTGACTCTGAACTGGGGCTTCGAAAATTTTGATGTCAAAAGCATCACCGGGATCAGCCAGCAGTTCGATATTGTGCGCAATGACGATCAGGACGGCAGCAACATCAGCATCGTCAATAACGGCGGCAAAGTTTTGAATCAGGCGCTGGCCGCCGACGGCAAAAAAGAACTCGATGAAAAGCGCCTGCAGATCAGTCAGGAATTACAGGTCAGCGGCACCGCCTTCGATGAACGCCTGTCCTACACCACCGGGATTTTCCTGTCGCTGGAAGAAATCGAAGACAATCCCTTCGCGCAGTTTATCGGACCGAAAGCGCTGGCCGGCATCAAATTTGAGACCGTCTGCGCCGGTGGCGCAAATCAGGCAGATCCGGGGCTGGCCATAGCGTGCAGCTTGCCCGGTGCAAACGACGGTTCAGTTTTCCCGCTGGTAACCGTGCTCGGCACTTCCAGCACCTTGACCAACGAATCCTGGGCGGTTTTCGCCCAGGGTACCTACGATGTTACTGACTGGTTGCAGCTCACTATCGGCGGTCGGCATACCGTAGAAAAACGCGAACGCGACCTGAGTGCTTATTACGTAGACCATGATGTTTACGCGCCCCGCTTGCGCGCCGCGACCATGTCAGCAACAGACTATATTCCGGAAGCGGGCTTTTACTCACCGATTACCGCAGAGCAATTGCACTCGGCCGCGGATAACAACCGTCTGCCGGACGTCCCGCTGACCATTGTGGAATCGCTGGACGTGCGCGAAGCGAGCTGGCGGCGATTCACCCCCACCGTCACCCTCGCCGCGCTGGCACCGGAAGAGATGGCCGAAAACTGGGGACTATCTTCTGCAATGACCTACTTCACATGGAGCAAGGGATTTAAAGCCGGCGGCTTCGAGCCCAAAGGTCCGGAACTCACTTCATTCGACCCCGAAGACGTGGTCAATATCGAACTCGGCGTGAAGCTCGAAGCCTTCGACTCACGACTTCGCTTCAACGCTGCCGCCTACTCACTGGACTACACCAATATTCATGTCCGTGTTGCCGAACAGGGCCCGACGATTAGCGACTTGTTTTTGTTTCTTTCTAACGCCGGCGAAGCGACGGTCAACGGCATAGAATTTGAAACAACTGTATTGCTTGGCAATTGGCTACTGATTTCGAGTGCCAGCCATATCGCCGCGGATTATCAGAAATTTGATGCGCAAATTGTCGACCCGGTAAACATGACAACGAGCACCGTCGATCGCTCCAACGAAGAATTTGCGCTGGTGCCGAAGAATTCGGCATCCTTCGCCGTGCAGTACAACGCAGTGACACCGATCGGCGTGATTATGCCGCGTCTGTCGGCGTACTACCGCAGCGAATTATTCACCGGTATCGATGAGCGCGCCATCGAATACGAAAGTTCAACTGTAAATTCCGTCGCGATTTGGAACGGACGTTTAACTTGGATGCCCTCCGAGCAAATCCGGGTGACGGCCTTCGTGAATAACCTCACCGACGAGCAGTACTTTAAAAGTGGTTTCGCGGTGAGTGCGCTGTTAGGTGCGGCCACCCTGGTGCAGGGTGAACCGCGAAGTTACGGACTGGAATTCGCCTGGGACTTTTTCTGATCCACGGTGCCGACCGGCTACAACGCTGCGTCAGCCGGTGGCACCACCCGGTTGCGCACGATCAGTGACCACACGATAACCAAAGCCGCCAGCACGCCAAACAGCACGAAGGGCCCCGGCTCGCGCCAGTTGTCAAACAACCAGCCACCGAGTTTGGCGGCGACCAGAATCCCCAGCGCTCCGCTGAGATTATAAAAACCGATCACTGAGCCGCGGATCTTCACCGGCGTCTGCTGTGCAATCAGTACGCCACTGGTAATAATCACACCGACCTCGCCAAGGCCGATAAAGATCGCGCAAAACACCATCGTCCCGCTGAACGGGTCGTCGACAAAAAAAGTACCGCCATAACCGATCGCCGACACCGCCAATGACGCGATTAAGGCGTCAACCCGGTGCAATCTGTCTGACAACACGCCGAACAATGGCGCGCCGATAAGCGTGACCCCCTGCGCGATACCAACAAACAATCCCGCTTTGGCGAGCGCGTCAGCCCGGCTCAGCCCCGCCACCGACGTGCCGTAGTTGGCCAGCCACAGAGTGAAGAATGTGCCGACAATAGCGAGATTGCCGCGCGAGACAAAGGCGGAGCCGTAGGCCAGTGCAATTCCCGGATCCCGCGCTGCCTTCAGCCCGTTGCGGGTCACCTCCCAAAAACCTTCGGAGGTCTCAGGGCGCTGTGATGCGCCGCGCTTCTGCAGACCGAACCACATCCAGATGGCGATCAGCACACCGAAACCGGCAACAATCTGATAAGTCAGTATGCCGGCATCGCGGGCCGACATGCCGCCGCTTTGAAATATCGCCGGCAAACGCAGCAGAAAAAAGACGGTGATCATGGCGCCGATTGCATTGGCCATACCGAGGAAGCCGGTGGCCTTGCCGCGGCTTTCATCACGGGCATAGTCCGCCATGATGGTGATGGTCATGCAACTGAACGCGGCAACACCGATACCGAAGATCACCCGATAGATCAGCAGTTCATTGACCGACCCGGCGCGGGGAAACAGCAATACCGCCAGCGCCATGATGGCGAAAGCGATCGCCATCACCGGCCGGCGCCCCATTTTGTCGGAGGCCGTCCCCCAAATTCCGACCGCGATAATAATCGCGATCTCACCGTAGAATGCGATATTGCCGCTGACTACGCCCTGTTGATTTTCAGGGATCTGTAAAAACTCAGTCAGTAAAAAAGGCAGCATCTGCGGCAAAAATGTGGATAACGTAATACCGGCAAGACAGGCGATATAGAACGCCGTCATATTGGTATAGGTCACACCGGGGAGCAGCCCGACACCGAGAAAGCGGCGCGGGGCTTCGTGTTCAGATTGACTCAATGTGTAGGGCTCTTGTACGGAAAGCGATGTGCAGGCACCCTAGCATAACCCCCGAACCCCGTCAGCGTCGTCAATTCCCGTATGCCCGCACCAGCCGCACCGCAGTTTGATAATAGTTACATCTCGTTACCGCCCCAATGCTTCAGCCGGCAGCAACCGGAGGCTGCACCAGCACCGGTGCTCATTGCAGCCAACACTGAACTTGCACAGCAGCTCGGCATTGATCCCGCCTGGCTAAGCTCAGAGCAGGGCATTGCGGCACTTTCCGGCAATCGCATACCGGCCGGAGCAGAACCGATTGCGACGGCCTATGCAGGCCATCAGTTTGGTAGCTGGAATCCGCAACTCGGCGATGGCCGCGCGGTACTGCTGGGTGAAATACTGAGCCCCGCAGGCGAGCGCTTCGATATACAACTCAAGGGCTCCGGGCGCACGCCCTATTCACGCGGTGGTGACGGCAAGTCGCCGCTGGGGCCGGTCATACGTGAGTATCTGGTCAGCGAAGCCATGGCGGCGCTGGGTGTGCCGACTTCCCGCTCACTCGCTGCGGTGCTGACCGGTGAGCAGGTGTTTCGTGAAAGTACTCTACCCGGCGCGATACTCACCCGCGTCGCGCGCAGCCATATCCGCATCGGCACGCTGCAGTTTTTTGCCGCGCGGCAGGATACCGAAGCGCTGCAGGCACTCACCGCACATGTCATTCAGCGCCACTATCCGGAAGCTGCGAGCTCTGACAATCCGGTGCTGGCCATGCTTAACGCGGTGGTAAACGCGCAGGCTAAACTGATCGCACAGTGGCAATTGCTGGGCTTTATTCACGGCGTGATGAATACCGACAATATGCTGCTCAGCGGCGAGACCATCGACTACGGTCCCTGCGCCTTTATGGATGACTACGACCCGGCAAAAGTCTTCAGCTCAATCGACCGGGGCGGCCGCTATGCCTACGGCAACCAACCCGGTATCGCGCACTGGAATCTGGCGATGCTGGCGCAGGCGCTGCTGCCGCTACTGGATGATGACAGCGATGCCGCGGTTGCGATGGCACAAGCGGCGGTTGATCGTTTTTCCGACCTGTTTCTTCGGGCCTGGCGCGAGGGCATGAGTCGCAAGCTTGGTCTCGCGCAATTCGACGAAGCCGACGACCAGTTGGCGCTGGACCTGCTCGGGATTATGGCTGCTGAAAAGTCTGACTTTACGCTGTGCTTCCGGCGGCTTGCAGAAATCGCGGCGGAAGATCAATCGCAAGTCAGTATCGCAGCGCTGTTTAGCTTCTCGCCTGCGTTTGAAGAATGGCTGTCGCGGTGGCGCCAGCGTGTGTCAGGCGATGCGCTCAGCCCGGACCAGCGCAGTCAGCGCATGTTCGCTGCCAATCCGGCGGTGATACCGCGTAATCACCGCGTAGCGGCTGCTATTGCTGCCGCCGAAGCGGGCGATTACGCGGCATTCAGTGAACTGCACCGGGTGCTTGCTACACCGTTTTCAGTAGCCGCTGCCGATATTGATTTCGCGACACCGCCGCAACCTCAGGAAGTCGTCACACAAACCTTCTGCGGCACCTGAGCTGCGCGCGTCACAAAAAATCGCTGTCGATATGCTTGTTTGCCGCCAACCACGCCACTGTATCGACCATGGTGTCGCGCAGCGGCGTCAGCGTCATATCCATTTCCCGGCGCAGCTTGCTGTCGTCTGCAATAGCAGACTGTGTGGCGTAGATAGCGGCTTCGTAGGTGAGCGGAGAATCAAAATGTTTTACCCGCTTCAACAGATCGACCAACCTGCCGGTCAGTCGCAGCGACCAGCCCGGCAAGGGTAAGCGCCGCAATTTTTTACCGGTGATCGTTTGGTGAAGCGCATAAATTTCCCGCCAACTCAGGTAGTGCCCGGCAACCACATAACGGCCACTGGCCCGCCGCTCCAGCAAGCGCACATGTGCCCGTGCCAGATCCCGGACATCGATAAACTGCGAGCCGCTGCTGGTATCGACGAAACCCAGCTTGTAACAGAAGGCAATGCCTTCGTTGCCGTCACTGAGGCCCGGATCATCGGGGCCGATAATGCCCGTAGGGTAGGTAATCGCAATCGGTGCGCCGTGTGCGATCAATTCTCGTACATACTGATCCGCCAGCATCTTCGAGCGGCCGTAAACCGTGCCGGTCTCGCTGTAAGGGGAGTTCTCATCCAGCTGCGCACCCGGCCGGAACATCGCCGATATGCTCGATACATAGACAATAGATTGAATACCGAGCTCCACCGCATGCCCGATAACATTCTTTGTGCCTTCGACGTTGTTTTCTATCAGCTCCTCGGCCATCGCGGCATCGAGGCACACCAGCGCCGCACAATGTACAACCGCGTCGACACCGCTGAGTGCCCGCGCGACCGCTGCCTTATCGGTAATGCAGCCGACTGCAAAATCTGAAAGATCGACATCAAAGCCGCTGTAAACAGCACGCATTTTCGCTTCGCTTCGAACTCCGAAGCGGACCGAATGACCCATTCTCTGCAGCGCCAGTGCGGTATGAAAACCGACAAACCCGGTACATCCGGTAACCAGAACATGCATAGATGGTTGCTCCGTTCAGCTGCCCTCCGGAAAATCCGCTGCCAGAGTGACGTGTTCCCAAGCGGACAGCATAGCATTGACATCACTCAGTTTTGCACGGTAGGCGTCGAGTACAATTTTACCCAATAACAATTGCGGTGGCGGATTCTCCATCTCCGCCAACATCACAAACGCCTCGGCCGCCTTGCGCGGATCGCCGGGCATTTTTCCATCCATCGATTGAATCATGTCGTTACGCGCGCCGACCGTATCGGCGTAGTCGACTATCGTTGCACCCGAGCGCTGCATTGAGCGCCCGGCCCAATCGGTGCGGAACGGCCCGGGCTCAACCGCCGCCACACGGATACCGAAGGGCGCGACCTCTTTGCGCAGCGCCTCGGTAAACCCCTCTACCGCGTACTTTGTCGTGCTGTAATAGCCGGTACCCGGGTTCGCCATCAGGCCGGCCTGAGAAGAGTTATTCAGAATGCAGCCGGATTGCTGTGACCGCATACCCGGCAGCACGGCCTTGGTCAGTGCCACCAAACCGAAGAAGTTGGTTTCGAACATGGCCCGGACTTCGGCATCATCGCCCTCTTCGAGCGCGGCGAGATAACCATAACCGGCGTTATTGACCAGCACATCGATGCTGCCGAAATGGCGCAGCGCATGCGCAACCGCATTGTCGATGCTGTGCTGGTCGGTTACATCCAGCGGCAGCGCCAGGGCCTGATCCGGGTACCGGCTGACGATGTCGGTCAGGGTTTGCGGTTTGCGCGCAGTGGCCACGACCCGATAGCCGCGCTCTAGCGCGCACAGGGCGATATCGCGGCCCATGCCCGAGGAGCAGCCGCTGATCAGCCAAACTGCGTTCGCTTTCTTACTTATATTCATACACCACCTAAGGATTAAATGTGCCAGACAGCAACTTCCAAACAGAGTCGTCGCCTAAAAACCAATTGCAGAGACCGTCGACAGCATAGAAGTTATCGTCGAGCCTGCATGGATGTATCTACGGCGCGTCGCTGAAATTGGTTTTCGGGTGCGGACGGACAGAATCTTTGTAATGGAATCCTTAATTTGCCTGAGCCCGCCATAGATAACTCTCAGCCCGCACCCGCAGTTGCTCTGCCCGCTCCGCCGCAGTCACCATCGGCGTACCCGCGGGCAGGTGCTGCTGCAATTCCGATAATGGCAGCAAGCGGCTGTCGACCCGTAAACTATCACCGGCGACGCCGCCTGCGAACTCCGCCCAGCGCAGCGTCAGAATTCCCTCTGACATGCCGCAGGGATCGAGCCAGTTATGCACACCCGGGTCGGTCAGGCTCAATACCATGGTCACGCTACCGTCGGGATTGGTCACCGCCTGCGATAGATTCAGACTGCCATTGCGATGCACGATATCGTTGGTCGTGCCCCAAAAATTGGTGATCGGCGCAAGAAAATATCCCGCACCACCGAGGTCCACCGTAAACAGCAAGGCCTGATCCGGCGATCGCAACTCAAATTTGCTGAGGATATATATCTGGTTGCGCAGGGCGCCGTCCTGATCGCGGTCAATCTTAAAATCAAAGGCGTTCGGTGGTTTGCCAATCGCCTGACCATTCCAGCGAATAGTATTTTTCACCCAGTCCCACATATATTGACAGGTAAGCTCAATCTGCTGCGCTTCGGAAAACGGCGGCCGCGACGGCGGCGGGCCGAGACGCTCAATGGTCAGTTCGTTGGGCCGCTCAGCCGCCCAATCGAGTAACACATCACGAATATAAAACTGCCGCGCTGCGGGCGATGAGCGGATATGGTTGGCCCGCTCTCCCGCCTCGTCGCTATCGACGGAAATTGCAAAGCCGCCATCGGCGTCCAGCACCAGCGCTTTACCGTCGAGCACGTCAACCGTGCCCATATGCTCGTCCCACAAGGTGAAATAGTTTTCGCTGAGTCGCGGCTCGGCGACCCGTCCACGGATAACGTAGCGTTCGTCACCGCTGATCGGGATAACGCGATAGACGCTGTCGGGATTATCAATACCCCAGCGACTGCCGGGAATGTCGAGATCACCGAGTTTATGGGCGATCCGGCTGATGGTGATCACTTCGGGATAGAGCGGGTCCTGATTCAGTGACCAGATCACCGCACCGAACATCACCTCTTCAAAGGCCCACTCAAAGCTCTCGCGCATCGCGCCTTTTGGCTTGATTTCATCGAGCCAGAACTGACGGGCCTCGGTCTTGGTCCGCTGAATCTCCGGGTGCTCACACAACTTCAGTGCCCGACGCTCGAATTCATGCTGAATCGGGGTCGCGATGGGGTTATTTACCTGAATCAATTGACCTCAACCTGTATGCCGCTACGATAAGCGGCTCACTCTACCGAAAGGCCCCACTAAATGAAGCGGATAATTATTGCGCTGACGTTGTTGTCACAGGTCAGCCTGAGTGCAAATGCAGCAACCAGTGATGCTGCCAAGCGCCTCGCCGCTGCGGTTAAATTCAGGACCATCAGTTATCAGGCGGGCACGGCGCCGGCACTGCTCGCAGAATCCGAAAAAGCATTTACCCAGTTCAACGCTTACCTCATGCGCAGCTACCCGAAAACGTTCAAGCGCCTGACGGTTGAGTGGGTGAATCAGCACAGCCTGCTGCTCACCTGGAAAGGCAGCGATGATTCGCTGAAGCCGGCTATGTTTATCGCCCACAGCGATGTGGTGCCAGTCGAACCGGGTACCGAATCCGCCTGGACTCATCCGCCCTTTGACGGTGTGATTGAGAACGACAATATCTACGGGCGCGGCACACTCGACGACAAACTCGGCGTTATCGGCTGGCTGGAGGCCATCGAAAAACTCCTGACTGAAGGTGTCAAACCCCGGCGCACGATTTACTTCGGCTTCGGCCATGATGAAGAAATCGGTGGTAAGAAAGGCGCCAAGGCGATCGCCGGCAAACTGCGTAAACGCGGCGTGACCCTGAGTTATCTGATCGATGAAGGCGGCTTTATTATCGCCGACCACCCCTTGCTGAAAGATCGCGCGGTCGCCTCGGTCAATCTGGCGGAAAAAGGTTATTTGACGCTGCATTTTTCGGTTAGCGGCGCGGGCGGTCATTCCTCTATGCCACCGCCGACATCAACCATTGCGACCCTCGCCGAGGCGATGGTAAAGCTGCAGAACAATCCTTTCCCAACCCGCCTGGTTGATCCGGTGCGGGTCGGGTTGGAGGCAATTGCGCCTTATGCACCCGGTATCAACGGCTTGATGATGCGTAATCTGTGGATTTCACAGCCACTGGTGCTGCGGGAAATGGAAAAAGATCGCACCACCAATGCACTGGTCCGCACCACCACCGCGCTGACCCAATTCAACGCCGGCGTTAAGGAAAACGTCGTACCCCAATCTGCGAAGGCCACCGTCAACTTCCGCCTGCTGCCCGGTGACACACCGGAGATGGTTATCCGGCGCGTGAAAGAAATCATCGACAACCCGGCAATCGAGGTGACCGGCGGCTCATGGGAGCAACCTCCGGAACCCGGCGAAGTCGACGGCAAGGGTTTTCATCACCTGAGCGCGGCTCTGCAGGGGACCTTCCCGGATACTGTTGTTATGCCGTCACTGGTTTCAGGTGCGACGGATACGCGCCATTACGTCGGTCTGGCCGATGATATGTACCGTTTCCACGGCATCAGCATGACCATGGCACAGACCAGCGGCGTGCATGGTACCGACGAGTATGTCGCGGTCGCGGCCTTCAACAACATGGTCGCGTTCAATCGCAAACTGCTGCGAATATCCGCTAGCGGCGAATAAGAAAATAAAAGCTAGCTAGCGGCGCACCGTTAACTGCACCGGTACCGGGCGGTCGCCGCAGCACAGGCTCAATTCAACGACGTCGCCGACCGCAAACTGGCGCCGTGGTTGCATCAGCATCATATGATCACCGCCGGGCTCAAAGCGGTGACTGCCACCGGCAGGAATCACGACACTCTCGAGTTCACGCATCCGCATCATGCCGTCGACTTCTTCGCTGCGGTGAATCTCAGCAAACCCGAAGTCATCGGTAATCAGCGTATTAATCGTCAACGGCTGCCCGGTCGGGTTATGCACAGTCGCATAGCCTGCCAGCATAGCCATGCCCGGCGGCGCGGCGCGTACCCACGCATCACTGACCGTTAAGCCGCAAAGATTATCAGCGTCTTCCTCTGCAAGCGCGGGATGGGCCAGCAAGAGAATACACGGCAGCAGGCGCCATTTACTTAGCATTTGCTTCATTACAATCAAATCTCATTCGTATCAGTGGGCAGTTCATTCAGCCACGCGACGCCGTCGTCCCACAGCCGGCGCGCAACACCTTCATCGTTGGCTTCGGGTGACGGCGTCGCGGCCTGACAGTTGCGGTAATAGCCGCCGCCGCGCAGACCCGGTGCGGTCGCGCACATGATCTGTGTCTGTGCGCCCTCTTCCGGACTCAGCATAAACAACGACTGCAGTGGCGACAGTAGTTTGACCGTACTGCGAACCAAAGGCGAAGTCGCCATACCTTTCTCCGCCACCGGTGTATTGACTGAGCCCGGGTGCAGGCAACAGGCCTGCAAGTTCTGCCCGGCGTAGCGACGCTGCAACTCGAAGGTAAAATGCATCAGTGCCAATTTTGACAGGCCATAGGCATCCCAGGAGTTATAGGGATCAGCGCCGTGCCAAAGCTGCTCATTAGTCCCTCTGCTGTGCAGCATCGACACCACGTTGACGATACGCGCCTCGCCGGCCGCCGCCGCGCTCAATAGCAGTGGTAACAGGCGATGGGTCAACTGCACGGTGCCGAGATAATTGGTGCGCCAATGAATTTCTACGCCATCATCGCTGAGTTGCGGCTCGCGCCAACGCGACATCAGATCCAGATGAATGCCGGCACAGTTTATTAACACATCCAACCTGCCGGCGAAGCGCTTGCCCACCTCCTGCGCAAACTTATCCACCGAGCGGGGATCGCACAGATCCAGTGGCAGCAGTGAGATCTGGCCGTTAGCCGCGTCGCCATCCAGCGCCGCATTCAGTTGCCGCCGCAGCTCAGGCGTAGGCCGCCGCGCAGTCGCGATCACCGTGGCGCCCCAATTAGCGAGAATAACCGCCGTCGCGAAACCCAATGAGCCGGCACCAGCACCGGTGACAACAAAATGGCGACCGCTCAGATTTTGCGGCGCAGCCGCCGCCGGCTTCAACAATGCATGTCGAATCGATTTAGCTACCACAGTAAACCTCGGTGCGTCAGAGCCTGACGCGAAAGTTAACCCCAGAGCTTCGCAAGTACAGCGCGCAACTGCGATGCGGACGGGCGGGTTTGATAATCCTCGCCGACGTAAAACCAGCGCACACTGCCGTCGCGGTCGATCAGAATCACTGCGGGGTGAGGCAGCTTCTCGTCACGACGAATGCCGTAAGTGTCCGCTACCTTGAGATCTTTATCCATCAGAAAACGGTACGGCTGGTCGAATTTTTCAGCCAGCTTTTGCGAGTCTTCGGCACTGTCCGGGCTCAGCGCCAGCAGCTGTACGTCATAGTCAGCCAGCGATGGTAACAGCGACTGCAGATCTTCCAGATGACCGACACAGAAGGGACACCAACTACCGCGATAAAACAACAACATCACCCGTGAACGCCCCCGGTAGGACGACAGTGTGACCTCCTGTCCGGCAGCATCGGCCAGCGCGAAGTCCGCCGGCAACTCACCGACTTTCAACGCCACCGGACCGGCACTGGAAAAATCGCCCTTGGCGATGTCGGCCGCGTCCGGCTCGTTATTGTCAAAACTGCAGGCGCTTGCCAGCATGGCGGCGGCCACTAGCAGACCCCGCCCGGCACCAATTAAGTTACTGCTCATCGGAATACCTTCGCTTTTCGCATTATTTCGTCATCAAACACTATTTTGATGCGCTTGAATATAGTCCGCACAGGAGCGCGGAAGTTCCCCTTCGCGTATCATGCACTGCCTCAATTTACACCCCGAAGACTGTTAAACAGCGGAGCGGCACAGAAAATATGCGGGTCATCAACAATATCATCACGCCACTGAACAATGTGGCGGCGGTGGCCGCCGCCTCGGAAAAAACCGGCTATAACGGCTTGTTCAGCGCTGAAATCAACAATGATCCTTTTTTGCCCATTGCGCTCGCGGCCGAGCACACCAGCAGCATTGAGTTGATGACATCGATCGCCGTCGCCTTCGCCCGCAACCCGATGACCCTCGCCAATACCGCGCATGACCTCAACGAATATAGTGGCGGGCGCTTTGTCCTCGGCATCGGCTCGCAGATTAAACCCCATATTACCCGGCGCCTGTCTATGCCCTGGTCCCGTCCGGCCGCCAGAATGCGTGAGTTTATTCTGGCCATGCGCGCCATTTGGGATTGCTGGCACAACGACAGCCCGCTGCGCTTTGAAGGCGAGTTTTACCAACACACCCTGATGACGCCGATGTTTACCCCCGCGCAGCGCAGCGCGGGACCGCCGAAAGTGAAACTTGCAGCCGTCGGCCCGAAAATGACCGCGGTGGCGGCGGAAGTCGCCGACGGCATGATCGCCCACGGCTTTACAACCGCGACCTATATGCGGGAAGTCACCCTGCCGACACTGGAGCGTGCGCTGGCAGCGTCCGGCAAAAACCGTCGCGATTTCGACGTGTGCTGCCCGTTCATGGCGGTGTCCGGTCTGAATGAAGAGGCCTTTAATACCAACAAGCAGGCGGTAAAAATGCAGCTTGCCTTCTACGCATCGACCCCCGCGTACAAACCGGTGCTGGAGAAGCACGGTTGGGGCGAAGTACAGGAACGCGCGCATAGTCTTTCGAAACAGGGGGACTGGGTTGCCATGGCGGATCTCATCACCGATGAAATACTCGCGGAGTTTGCCGTAGTGTGCGAGAACCCGGCGCAACTTTCCGCGGCACTCAAATCACGCTTTGGCGATATGGTCGATAGCTGGCAGCTCACCTTCGACTCCGGCGACCCCGACTTTCAGCAGCAACTGATCAGGGATCTCAATGCCGGATAGCGCGATACGTTTACAGGCCGCCTGATGGAATTCTTCTGGATCTTTTTCGCGTTCAGCGCCGGTTTCGCGGTAAAGCTTATCAACCTGCCGCCATTGGTCGGCTATCTCGCCGCCGGCTTCCTGCTTAACTACTACGGCGTGAAGCCGTCTGAGAATCTAGAGACGCTTTCCGGTCTCGGCATCACATTGATGCTATTCACCATCGGCTTAAAGATGCAGTTCCGGGACATTATCCGTCAGGAAGTGTGGCTCGGCAGCCTGTCGCATATGTCACTGTGGACGCTGCTCGGCAGCGGGCTATTGTTGGTGCTCACCTCGCTGGCGATTCCGGCGTTCACCGCGATCGACATGCGCACCGCCACCCTGCTCACATTCGCGCTGTGCTTCAGCAGTACCGTCTGCGTGGTGAAATTACTCGAAGAGTCCGGCGAACTGGCGACAAGGCAGGGTCGTCTCGCGGTAATGGTGCTGATCATGCAGGATTTGGTCGCCGTTATTTTTTTGTCGGTGGCCGGCCAGCAACCGCCGTCACTGTGGGCACTGGCGCTGCCTGCCCTGCTGATCGCGCGGCCGCTGTTCAGCCACCTGCTTAACCGCATCGGCCACGACGAGCTATTGCCGCTGACCGGATTTTGTCTGGCACTGGGCGGCTACCAGTTATTTGAGTTCGTCGGCGTTAAGGGTGATCTCGGCGCATTGGTGATCGGCATGGTCGTGAGCGGACATATCAAAGGCGCGGAAATCGCCAAATCGCTGATGAGTTTTAAGGACCTGTTCCTGATCGGCTTTTTCCTGTCGATCGGTTTTGTCAGCCTGCCAACTCCGGACATGATTGTCACCGCAGTCGGACTGACTCTGCTGCTGCCGATAAAATTTGCATTGTTTTTCGGACTGTTCAGTTTGTTGCGGCTGCGCGGCCGCACCAGTTGGCTGGCATCCTTGGTACTGAGCAACTTCAGCGAGTTCGGCCTGATCGTCATCGCGATGGCGGCGGGCGCGGGCTGGATTGCCGACGAGTGGCTGGTGGTGGTCGCCCTGTCACTGTCAATGTCCTTCGTGATTACCAGTATCGGCTATCGTCACGCCCACGCCATCTATCGTCAGCACAAGCTGCTTTTTACCCGCTTTCAGCACCCTGAGCGGCTACCCGATGATGAATTCGGCCAGCCCGGCGACGCGGAGATTATTGTTATCGGTACCGGCCGCGTCGGCCGCGGCGCCTATCAGGCACTTCACGACCGCGTCGGCGACAAGGTCTGCGGCATGGATGCCGATCGCAAACGGGTGCTGGCGCAGCAGGCGGAGGGCCACAATGTCTTCATCGGCGATGGTGAAGACGCCGATTGCTGGGACAATATCGATCTGCGGGGTATCCGCTTGGTATTGCTGGCCCTGCCGTCCATTGAAGACAGCAAAAATATTGCCGACCAGCTGCGGCAGGCGGGTTATACCGGCTCCCTCGCTGCTATTGCCCGCTACGAGGACGAGCGCGAAGGACTGCTCGCTGCCGGTATCGACCGGGTGTTTAATTTTTACCGCGATGCAGGCCTCGGTTTTGCCGATGAAAGCCTGCGACTGTTAGAGGAAGCCGCATGAGTAAACACCCTAAATTCAACCCCTACTTTCAGAAAGAAGTAGCGCCCCCGCAGACGCCGGAATGGAAGGCGAAACGCCGGGTCGCAGATGCCGTCCGCCTGCTCAATGAAATGCTCGTAACCAGCATGCCCGACACCGATGAGCTCGATCATATTGCCGGGCAACTGGAAAAGACGGCTGATCTGTTCAGCAACTGCCGACGTATTTACGGGCGACACAACTATGCAAAGGCAGGTGAATTCGCCGATATGGGTGAGGCCATGCATGAAATCGGGCCCTTAGGCGGGCGCGCTAATCCGATCGCACCGCCCATCAATATGTGGGTAGAAGGTGAGCGGGTGCTGGGCAAAGCCAAACTCGGCTGGGCCTATGAGGGCCCGCCGGGCTGTGTACACGGTGGTTTTGTGGCGGCGATTTTTGATGACTTCGCCGGTATGGCGCAGGTTTTGGGGAAACAACCCGGCATGACCGGCACCCTTAAAGTCCGCTATCAGCGGCCGACACCGCTGAACACCGAGCTCGATATGGAGGCCTGGGTAGATCGGGTGGAGGGCCGGAAAACCATCGTCCGCGCCGAGATGCGGCACGATGACGTAGTCACCGCGAGTTGCGAAGCGTTGTTTATCCGGCCCCGGGAAGCCCCACAAGAATTGATCAGCGAACCGGAATAGAAACCATAAGCAACTGAAATGTATATGTTTTTTTGTTATTTCATGGCGGATTATGATGGTTTTAGCGAAAAATTCTTTACCTTGGTGCGATTTCTGGTAACGTAGTGCACCCTATGTGACACCTGTAAACATCTGTCCGGGGCGCATTTGCGCGCCGGCAACATGGAAGGAGAGACATCATGGCTACATACAAGGCACCCCTCAAGGACCTGAATTTTATTGCCAACGAGGTTCTGGAGTTTCCGAAGATTGCCGAGACAATCAATCACAGCGATGCCACCCCGGATTTGATGGCGGCGATATTTGAAGAGGCGGGCAAACTCGCCAGCGAAGTCTTTCACCCCTTAAACCGCATCGGTGATTTACAGGGCTGTCGTCTTGAAGACGGCAACGTCATCACCCCTGAAGGCTTTAAAGCTGCCTTCCAACAGTACGTCGACGGCGGCTGGGGCGGTATCAGCTCAGAAGAAGAGTACGGTGGTCAGGGCATGCCCCACATGATCTCCTTTATGCTGCAGGAGATTTTCAACTCCACCAATCACTCGCTGTATATGTATCCCGGTCTCACCCACGGCGCCTACGGTGCACTTTCTGTTTGGGGTACCGAAGAGCAGAAGAAGAAGTTCATGCCGAAGATGTGCAACTGCGAATGGACCGGCACCATGAACCTGACCGAGCCCCATTGCGGCACGGATCTGGGCCTGATCAAAACCAAAGCGGTACCGCAGAGCGACGGCACCTACAACATCACCGGTACCAAAATCTTTATTTCAGCGGGCGACCACGATCTCGCCGAGAATATTATTCACCTGGTACTGGCGAAGCTGCCGGATGCTCCGGCGGGCAGCAAGGGTATCTCCTGCTTTATCGTGCCCAAGTTCATCGTCAATGATGATGGCAGTCTCGGCGACCGCAACGGCGTCAGCGTTGCCAGCCTCGAGCACAAGATGGGCATCCACGGTAACGCTACCTGCGTACTGAATTTCGATGATGCCGAAGGCTATCTGATCGGTGAAGAAAACCGCGGTCTGGACGCCATGTTCACCATGATGAACTCGGCCCGTCTCGGCGTTGGTATTCAGGGCCTCGGCCACGGCGAAATGGCCTATCAGCACGCCGCCGAATACGCCAAGGACCGGCTGCAGGGCCGCGCCCTGACCGGCGCCAAGAACGAAGGCGGCGTCGCCGACCCGATCATCGTCCACCCGAATGTACGTCGCATGCTGATGCAAATGCGCTCATTTG
Source organism: Spongiibacteraceae bacterium (assembly GCA_041622815.1). Taxonomy (GTDB): domain Bacteria; phylum Pseudomonadota; class Gammaproteobacteria; order Pseudomonadales; family Spongiibacteraceae; genus JBFJYC01. The sequence goes on from JBFJYC010000006.1 coordinate 24,392, forward strand.
TGGAAGGTAGCCGCGCGCTGGCAGCCTATATGGGCTTGCAGCTGGATATCGCCCACAGCCACCCGGATGAAGCGGTGCGACAGAAGGCGGAAGACAACACCGCCCTGCTCACCCCGGTTGTCAAAGCCTTCCTCACCGACGAAGGCCACGTCGCCGCCAATCTGGCGATGCAGGTTTACGGCGGACACGGCTACATCGCTGAGCACGGTGTTGAACAACACGCTCGCGATGCCCGTATCGCCCAGATTTATGAGGGTACCAACGGCATTCAGGCGCTGGATCTGGTCGGCCGCAAACTGCCGGCGAAAGGCGGACGTGCAATTATCAGCTTCCTGACCGACACCAAAGAGCTGATTGCAGAGTGTAAGGAACCCGCTCTCAAGCAGTTCACCGACCCGCTGGCAGCGGCACTGGGTTCACTGGAAGCGGCCACCGGCTGGCTGATGGAGAACGGCCTGGCCAACCCGGATAACGCCGGTGCGGCATCGGTCGACTATCTGCGTTTGCTAGCGGTAGTAGCGGTCGGTGGTATGTGGCTGAAGATGGCCCGCATCAGTGCCCAGCACCTTGCTGACAGCGAAGCGGAAGACGCCGATTTTTACCGCAACAAAATGAAAGTCGGCCGCTTCTTCATGCAGCGCTATGTGTCCGAACACACCATGCTGCTGGCACGTATTCAGGACGGTGCTGAAGTGATGATGTCACTGGCGGAAGATCAGTTCTGATCAGCAAACAGCAGGCATAAAAAAGGCGGACATCATGTCCGCCTTTTTTATGGGTGACTGCCCGCACTGCAGCGGGCAGCCGGAGCCGGGTTTAGACGACTTCGAACAAACCTGCCGCGCCCATACCGCCGCCGACACACATGGTGCAGACAACGTATTTAGCACCGCGACGCTTACCTTCGATCAGTGCGTGACCGACCATGCGGCTGCCCGACATACCGTAGGGGTGACCGATAGAGATCGCGCCGCCGTTGACGTTCAGCAACTCATCCGGAATACCGAGTTGGTCGCGGCAATACAGTACCTGCACCGCGAACGCTTCGTTGAGCTCCCACAGACCGATATCGTCCATCTTCAGACCGTTCTTTTTCAGCAGCTCGGGCACAGCAAATACCGGACCGATACCCATCTCATCGGGCGCACAACCGACCACGGCCATACCGCGATAAATACCCAGCGGGGCCAGGCCGCGCTTTTCAGCCAGCTTGCCTTCCATCAGGACGCAGGCAGAAGCCCCGTCTGACAACTGTGAGGCGTTACCGGCGGTGACGTGATTACCCTTAACCGGCGCCAGACCTTTCAAACCTTCCAGCGTGGTTGAAGGACGGTTACCTTCATCTTTAGTCAGGGTGACTTCTTCTTCGGAAACCTCACCGGTCTCCTTGTTCATTACATTTTTAACCGTGGTGACCGGTACGATTTCGTCGTCGAACTTGCCGGCTTCCTGAGCAGCTGCGGTGCGCTGCTGGCTGCGCAAGGCATACTCGTCCTGCGCATCGCGGGACACCTTGTAGCGGTCACCGACGATTTCAGCGGTATCGATCATCGCCATATAGGCAGCGGGCGCTGCCTCGATCAGCTGCGGATCAACAGCAATATTCATTTTTTCGTTCTGGCACAGGGATATTGAATCCATGCCCGCGCCGATCGCAACATCCTGACCGTCGACCATGATCTGCTTGGCAGCGATGGCGATCGCCATCATGCCGCTAGAGCACTGGCGGTCGATGGTGGTACCGGAAACCGAAACCGGCAAACCGGCACGCAAACCGGCCATCCGGCCGATATTCATTACCGAGGAGCCCTGAGTCAGCGCACAACCCATAATCAGATCTTCGATTTCGGCGGGGTCAACACCTGAGCGCTCGACGGCCGCGTTTATCGCATGGGACGCAAGTGTAGGTGACGGCGTATTGTTAAACGCACCGCGGTAGGCTTTACCGATCGGGGTGCGGGCTGTAGAAACGATTACGGCTTCACGCATATCGTAGGCTCCTGTTGATTTGCCGGGTTGGCGATTAAATTGCCACTATCTGTGACAAAAGGTGCTGCATACTAGCATTTTTTATACGGCCGGTAGCAAGTTTTCCAGAATTTGGTGGCACTGCGCCGGGCGCATGTAATGCGGCACCGGATAGCCGAACAAGCCGTGTGACTCGGCCAGAGTGCGGCGCACAATTTCATCAAAATCGTCACGCCGCAGCTTGTCGAGTGCCGGCGGGACACCGATCGCCACGCCCAGTGAACGCACCTGATCAATCAACGCCTGCGCCCGCTGCTGGTCGGCCTGCCCCGCCTCACCGATGCCCACCCGGGCCGCTACCGCAGCCAGTATTTCCGGTACACCATCGGCATAGAACTGCAGTACATGCGGCAATATCACCGCGTTCGCTACACCGTGGGGCACGTGATACATCGCACCCAACTGGTGCGCTATCCCATGCACATAGCCGACATTCGATTTGGTAAACGCGGCGCCGGCGTAATAGCTGGCCAGCGCCATAGACTCCCGCGCCGCCAGATTCGACGGCTTGGAATAGGCAACCGGCAGGTTTTCAAAAATAAGTTTCGCCGCCAGCGTCGCGTAATAGCGGGTTTCATCGGTTGCCATCGTTGACAGCAGTGACTCCAGTGCGTGGGTCAGTGCGTCCATACCGGTGGCGGCGGTGATCGGCGCCGGCATGCTCTGCATCAATACCGGATCGAGTGCCGCCATTCGCGGTGTCAGCTTGGTATCTGCGATAAACACTTTTTTATTGGCCACCTGATCGGTTATCACGCTGACCATCGTCGCCTCCGACCCGGTGCCGGCGGTGGTCGGCACTACATAAACCGGCAAGCCCGGCTCCGATACCTGAAAGAACCCTTCAATATCTGCGACGCTGATTTTTTCGGTACCCTGCAAGGCAATAATTTTTGCCGCGTCGATGGACGAGCCGCCGCCGATTGCCAGTACGCCGTCACACTGCTCCCGCTGCAACATTTCGGCGCCGTCATCAACCTGTCCGGTGGTGGGATCCGGTAAAATGCCGTCATAAATCACACAGCTGACACCCGCCTGCTCCAGCTGTTCGGTAACACTGCCGACCAGCCCGAGTTCGACGAGTATCTTGTCAGTGATAACCAACAATTTGCTGTGCCCGGCCCGTGCTATATTCGCAGCCAGCTGAGCAGATGCGCCGGCGCCGGCAAATAACACCGGCTGCACCTGCGGAAAAAAGCGACCGGTAAAGCGGGTCAGCATGACCATAAACTTGCTGTACATTACCTGCAGTGCAAACATAGTTAAGCTCCTGTTTTCTGCGGCGCAGTGTACCAGTATCTTTAGTCACTGTTTCCAACTCAGGTAAATCCGGCACCGGCGCTCGCGCCGAACCATGCAGACCCCCCGATGACCGGGCCTTGGCAATCGATGAATATCGCAAATAAAGACATTTCAGGATCAAATCATGAGTGATTTTCTCAACACCATGCTGCGTACCGACCTGCCTCCCCACGGGCACTGCTATTTGTGGGATGACAATCTGGTGAATTTACACGTCGCCAGTGACGTAATTATTGTGTTGTCCTACTTCACAATACCGTTCGCGCTGATTTATCTGGTGCTCAAGCGCGATGACCTGCGCTTCAACTACATTTTCGTGATGTTTGCAGTATTTATCTTCGCCTGCGGCGTCACCCATCTGATGAACATCTATAACGTCTGGTACGGCGCCTACTGGATCAGCGGCGGTCTCAAGGCAATTACGGCAACCGCATCGCTGGGCACTGCGATATTGGTGTGGCCGTTAATCCCGAAAGCACTAGCACTACCCAGCAACGAATCACTTCGACTGGTGAATGTCGAGCTACAGGAAAAAACCGAACTCGCCGTGCAGCAGCGCGCCGACCTGGAGGAATTATCGGCCGAGCTCGCGGCGATGGTGGAAGAGCGGAACCGGGAGCTTGCCGAACTCAGACACGTAAAGACCGACCTCGAAAAAAGCAATGCCGAACTCGCAC
>JBFJYC010000007.1:0-25030 GCA_041622815.1 Spongiibacteraceae bacterium
CCCATATATGGACATCACCGGCACTGGTGCGGGAAGTGGTCCCGGTGATTGTCGCGACGTTGTCGGCGTTAATGCCTGCGCAAGCGCCGGTATTCGTGCAGAATGCCCGCCTGTTCTTGTCTGATTTGGGGGCTATTGATGCTAAATACGCCAGAATATTCGGTCAGGCACCGCTGCGGCGCAGTTTGGTGCTGCACAATGCCTATGCGCCGCTGATCGGCCATTACGGGCTAACCGGCATAGATTCGGTAACCGGCGAAGGCAACCATCTGGCGGGTACACGCAAGGTCGCCGGCTTGCGGCAAATGTTGGTGTCAGGAGATATTCAGTGCGTACTGCAGGATGTCGGCGAGTCTGAAACCGCGGGAATGCGGGCCTTGCTCGACGGCGTTGTTGTGAAACGCGTCGAGCTAGACCCGATGGGGACAACGGTTGAAAACCGCCGCGATGGTTTTCTCGTGTTTTTTGAGCAGCTGGTCGCGGCCTTCGCTGCTTGTAGCGTTGTCTAGCCGATGCATTACGACGCCGGGAACAGGGAATCGACCAGCACGCTGTTGCGGGTGTCGATTTTCGCGTTCAGTCGTTTGTTAACGCTGGTCATGGTTTCCGCGATGGTCCGTGTTACCAGGGCCGGTGCGGCGGTCGCTTCGCGCGCGCTGATCATTTCGACACTTGAGGGCCGTATAGTGTTCAATGCGAGCGTGGTTTCCGCATTGCTTGCAGGCGGATCCGCGAGTGCAGCGGCGCTGACTAATATGAGTAACGCTGCTCCTTTGTTTGCTTTCATGGTGAAATCCTCTGTGTTGGTGTCCCGATGTGGGGCGCCTTATTGATGTTACGAATAGTAACACTGCTTGGATGAATGCCCGCTGAATACACGTATAATCCACGAGTGCTACTGTTTCCTATGGTAATGCCGTTCCTAAAAGAAGCAAGAAAGGTAACAGAAGATTAATAATGCAGATTTGCAGCTGAAGCTGGCACAAAAAGTGTTACCGATCACATAGTTTGGGTAACAATTCTGGAAATAAGCCTATTTTCGGCGAATATGCGGCCATTTGTTTTAATTGCCCGCCTGTTGTGCCGCTACACACGTAAAACAGGGAAATGTCAGAAATGAGCACAGCGTCACAAACTCTGGTTCTCGTAGACGGGTCTTCGTACCTGTACCGGGCCTTTCATGCCCTGCCCTCGCTGATGACATCCGGGCGGCAGCCGACCGGCGCGATCAAGGGGGTGGTGAATATGTTGCGCCGCCTGCAGAAAGATTACCCGGACAGCCCGATTGCGGTGGTGTTCGATGCCAAGGGCAAAACCTTTCGCGACGATATCTTCAAAGCCTACAAGGCGAACCGCCCGCCGATGCCCGATGAGCTGCGCGAGCAGATTGCGCCGCTGCATGCGGTGGTGGACGCGATGGGCCTGCCACTGATTGTGATCGATAATGTCGAAGCCGATGATGTGATCGGCACCCTCGCTGCCGAGGCTTCGGCCGCCGGCCAGCCGGTGCTGATCTCGACCGGCGATAAAGATATGGCGCAGCTGGTGAACGAGCACGTAACACTGGTCAATACCATGACCGAAACGGTCATGGACCCGCCGGGTGTGCTGGAAAAATTCGGTATTCCGCCCGCGTTGATTATCGATTTTCTGGCGCTGATGGGCGACAAAGTCGACAATATCCCCGGCGTTGCCGGCATCGGCGAGAAGACTGCGCTTGCCCTGATACAGGGCTTGGGCAGCCTCGATGAAATTTACAGCCGCCTCGATGAAGTTAAAGATCTTAGTATCCGCGGCGCTAAAACTCTGGCCGATAAGCTGCGTGCCGGAGAAGCCGACGCCCGCCTCTCCTATGAGTTAGCCACCATTAAGTTGGATGTTGAGCTGCCCTTCTCCGCCGCCGAGATTGTGAACGGCGAGGAGGATCGCGCCGCCCTGCTCCGGCTGTTTAAGGAATTGGAATTTAAGAGCTGGATCGACGAATACAGCCGTGACCAGGCATCTGCCGGCAGTGAGGCGTCCGCGGAAATCGACTTTGACGGACCCAAAGTTGGCGGTAATGAGCAGATAGATGCCAAATACGACATCGTGCTCACCGAGAAAGATTTCGACACTTGGGTCGCACGGCTGGAAAAGGCTGAGCTGCTGGCCTTCGATACGGAAACCACCAGTCTGAATTATATGCAGGCGGAGATTGTCGGTGTCTCCTTCGCAGTGAGTGTCGGCGAGGCGGCCTATGTGCCGGTGGCCCATGACTATATGGGTGCACCGGCGCAGCTGGACCGGGACAAGGTGCTGGCGCGCTTAAAGCCGCTGCTGGAGGACCCGTCGCTGCAGAAGGTCGGGCAGAACCTGAAATACGACCGCAGCGTGCTGCTCAACTACGATATCGAGCTCAGGGGCATCGCCCATGACACCATGCTGGAGTCCTACGTGCTGGACTCGACCGCCACGCGCCACGATATGGATAGCCTCGCGCTCAAATATCTGGGAAGGACTACCATTCATTTCGAAGACGTCGCCGGCAAGGGCGCGAAGCAGATAGGATTTAATCAGGTCAATCTTGACGAGGCCGGACCCTATGCAGCCGAGGATGCTGATATTACTCTACAGCTGCATCGGATGCTGTGGCCGAAGTTGTCGGCCCAGGCCGGGCCGAAAAAAGTCTACGAGGAATTGGAGGTGCCGCTACTCACGGTGCTGTCAGATATCGAGCGCAATGGCGCCTATGTCAGCGGCGATATGCTGAAAATACAGAGTCGGGAGTTCGGCGAACAGTTATTGGCATTAGAGGCCAAGGCGCACGAGTTGGCCGGGCACCCGTTTAATCTTGCTTCGCCGAAACAACTCGGCGAAATCCTGTTTACTGAGCAGGAGCTGCCGGTTGTTAAAAAGACCGCCAAGGGCGCACCGTCTACCGCCGAAGAAGTGTTGGTTGAGCTCGCCCACGATTATGAATTGCCCGGCGTGATACTGGAGTATCGCGGCGTGGCGAAACTGAAATCCACCTATACCGATAAATTGCCGGAGATGATTTCGCCGAAAACCGGTCGTATTCATACCTCCTATCATCAGGCGGTGGCGGCGACCGGGCGGTTATCTTCGGCCGACCCCAACCTGCAGAATATTCCGATTAAAAACGAGCGCGGTCGCCGCATCCGGCAGGCGTTTCTCGCGCCCGAAGGCTACCGCATAGTCGCGGCGGACTATTCGCAGATTGAATTGCGAATCATGGCGCACTTGTCCGCCGACAAGGGCCTGATCACGGCCTTTGCCGAGGGCAGGGATGTGCATTCAGCAACTGCCGCCGAAGTCTTCGGTGTCGCGCTGGAAGAGGTCGACAGCACCCAGCGCCGCAATGCCAAAGCGATTAACTTCGGCTTGATTTACGGCATGTCGGCGTTTGGTCTGGCGCGCCAGTTGCGCATCGGCCGCGATGAAGCGAAGCAGTATATCGACCTGTATTTTGAGCGGTTTCCGGGGGTGCTGAGCTATATGGACAACACGCGAAAAGTGGCGGCAGAGCAGGGCTATGTTGAAACGATTTTCGGTCGTCGTTTGTATCTGCCCGAAATCAACGCCCGCAACGGCCAGCGCCGGCAGGCCGCGGAGCGGGCGGCGATTAATGCGCCGATGCAGGGCAGCGCGGCGGACATTATCAAGCGCGCGATGATCGATGTGCATGACTGGCTGCAAGGAAGCAGGGCGGATGCCCGCATGATTATGCAGGTACACGATGAACTTGTGCTGGAAGTCGCCAGCGATAGTGTCGACACGGTGACTGAAAAGGTGGTTGCGCTGATGTCCGGTGCAGCACAGCTTGCGGTGCCGCTGGAAGTGGGTGTCGGTGTCGGTGACAACTGGGATGAGGCGCACTAAACAGATGATGACCGGGTCCGTGTCGGGCAAGGTTAAGCGCGCACTGGCGCGCGGAGATCGCGATGATTAAACGACTGCTGTTTTTCGGTACGCCGCTCGGTGGTCTGCTGCTGGTCGCCGCATTATTCGGCGCCAATATACTGTCATACCAGCGGTTAAGCGGTGAGCAGGAAATAGCGCAGCTCACCTTTGAGCCGGTGGCGGACAATCGTTGGACGGCTTATGTTGCGGACGGGCAGGGCTGCGCATTAACAGTAGTGGAACTGGTGGGTGACCAGTGGCGCATCGATGCCGAGTTTCTGAAGTGGAAGCCCTGGGCGAATCTACTCGGTCTCGACGCGCAGTATCGTTTATCGCGAATCGAAGGCCGCTTTGCCGATATCGATGCGCAGAATACAAACGACTCGCCGGCGTGGTCACTGACGCCGCAAAACACCCTCGATATATCGGCGCTGGGCAAGGCGATGGGGCGGCTGAACTTTATGCTGGATTCGCGCTACGGCAGCTCGGTGTACCAAAGCATAGAGCAGGGCTTGATCTACCGTGTTTACCGCACACAAAGCGGGCTGATTACGCGTTACCGTCCGCGCGGCGAAGATGTAAAGCTCGGCGAATCGGAGATGAGTATTCGTATCCGCAAGGGTTGTGATTCGGAACCGTCGCTAATGCAAAGCGCGGCGCTACAGCTCGATGGCTGGATTCAGGGCGCTGCCGGCCGTTAGGATTGCGGCGCATTTTCGCCGGCGGTATTTTCGGGCGTGATCTCGGCGCTTTCATCGACAAGGCTTTCGTCCTCATCGGCAACATCGGTCAGCCAATGGTCGAGATAGGTTGCCAGCGTATCGACGCCGTCACCTTTCAGCGATGAGAACAGCTGAACCGAGACCATCGGTGCCAGCGGTTCCAGCGTTTTCTGCACCTGCATCAGCGTCGTCTTTTGCGCGCCGCGCTTGAGTTTATCGGCCTTGGTGAGCAGGCAGTGGACCGGCATTTGTGCGCGGATCGCCCAGTCCAGCATCAATTTGTCGAAATCTTTCAGCGGATGGCGGATATCCATCATCAGCACCAGCCCGCGCAGGCTTTGGCGGCGGCTCAGGTATTCTTCGAGGTTGTGCTCCCATTTGCGCTTCACCGCCAACGGGACTTTGGCAAAGCCGTAGCCGGGCAGATCCGCCAGCCGGACGTTGGGCAGCACCTCGAAAAAGTTGATCATCTGGGTGCGGCCGGGGGTTTTTGAGGTCCGCGCCAGCTTGCTGTTGCCGGTGAGCCGGTTGATAGCGCTGGACTTGCCGGAATTAGAGCGGCCGGCGAAGGCGACTTCGTGGCCGTCGTCATCGGGGCAGTCATCCAGCCTTGGCGCGCCCAGCAGGAATTCTGCTTGGCGGAAATTGATCTTCTCGGCGGTCATGGAGTCGGGTCTCAGCAGGCGAGGCAGTCTGCAATATGGTTGTGTATAATGCCGCAGTTTTTTTGCGTGGTCATTTACGGTGAAGGCGGTACGTATGCTCAAACAAACTTATTTGGCGGCTGGTGCGACTGTGGCGCTGGCTGTTTTCGGACAAGCTTCGGCACAGGCACTTGAGGCGCCGGCGCAGTATGGCAGCAGCTGTACTTTCTGCCACTCCAATGGTGCAGCGGGTGCGCCGCTGACCGGTGACGCGGAGGCCTGGGCGCCGCGGCTGGAAAAAGGCATGGACGTATTAGTGAAAAACGTACGCGACGGCATTGGCGCGATGCCGCCTACCGGGATGTGCGGCACCTGTAGTGACGATGAATTAAAGGCTTTAATCGAGTTTATGGCGGCTGATGCCGAGGGAAGTAAGGAATAGTTATGCGAATCAAGATGAAACACTCACTGTTGGTTGCCGGTCTCGGCCTGATGTTCGGCGCAGCGCAGCTTAATGCGGCGGCCCTGGAGGGCGATGCGGCCAAAGGTAAACGCAAGGCAGCGGCCTGTGCGGCTTGCCACGGCGGCGACGGCAACAGCAAATCTGATCAATATCCGAAACTGGCTGGGCAGGGCGAGCGCTATCTGGTTAAACAGATGCAGGATGTTAAATCCGGCGCCCGCCCGATCGCGTTGATGAGCGGCCAGCTCGATCGCAGTTCGGATCAGGATATCGCTGATATCGCGGCCTACTACGCCAGCAAAGCCACCACCGGCGGCCAGGCTGACCCGGATCTGGTTGAGTTGGGACAGTCGATCTATCGCGGCGGCATCAGCGACCGCGGCGTGCCGGCTTGCGCGGCCTGTCATTCACCCACCGGCGCCGGTGTAGCCGCAGCGGGTTTCCCTGCGCTGGCGGGACAGCATGCGGCCTATACCGCACAGCAGTTGCAGCAATTCCGCGCGGCAGCGGATGGCGACGCCAGCGGTCGCAGCAACGACGGTGAAGTCCGTACCATGCGTACTATTGCTTTCCGCATGAGTGACCGTGAAATCGAGGCGGTTGCCAGCTACCTGCAGGGGCTGCACTAATGTTGCGGCGGGTACTCTTAGTCGCCGTCGCGCTGGCACTGCCGTTAAGCGCCTGTGCCGAGAAGGCCGATACTGCGGCGAAGTATGTCGAGGGTGAGCACTACATCGCCCTCAAACAGCCGGTCCGCACCTCTGATCCGACCAAAATCGAGGTTGCAGAGGTGTTCTGGTATGGCTGCGGCCACTGCTTCACCTTCGAGCCGATGTTGAATAGCTGGGCGAAAACATTGCCCTCTGATGTCAACGTCGTGCACAGCCCCGGCATCTGGAATGACCGCATGAAATTACATGCACAGGCGTTTTATACCGCCAAAGTCATGAAGGTGATGGACCGGGTTCACCAGCCGATTTTTGACGCTTTGAATCTGAAGCAGATGCCGCTGGCGACAGAGGCGGATATTAAGCGTCTGTTCGAGGCCAACGGCGTCGACGGCGCCAAGTTCGACAAGGTCTTTAATTCCTTCGGCGTCAACAGTCAGGTGCGGCAGGCGGAATCGCGTATGCGCAGCTATGGCATCCGCGGCACACCGGAAATTATCGTCAACGGTAAATACCGTATCAGCACCGGCACGGCCGGCGGTCAGCCGGAAATGCTCAAGGTCGCGGAGTATCTGATCAGCAAAGAGCGCGCCGCCAGGGCAGCGCCCAAAAGCTAGGCCTCCGGCATCGCCAGATTGATGTTGTAGATGTAAAACCGGCCCTCGCGCTCCAGCAGCACGAGGGTCACCACCGCCTCTCCGTTCTCAAACGCCGCCAGCGCCGAATAGCCGATCCGCTGATCGCTGCTCAGCATTGAGAGTATCGATGCCAGCCGTGAGAAACGCGCATCGCCAAGACTGATAAAGCGGCCGAGCGGCGCGTACTGTGCAAGCACCGCGTCCAGCTGTTGCTTTGTAACCACTTCCTTGGCTTCCGGTGCCAGCAACGGCCAGACATCGGCGGTACGCCAGCCCGACACCTGCCAGAGGCTGTCGACCACCCAGGGCAGCGCGGTTTTTTCGTAGTGTTTTTCCTGTTGTGCGCTCTGGTAATACAGAAAGCCGCTGACGACCAGCGCAAACATGATGACCGCCATCAGCGGCCCGCGAACGGATGGGTTCATAGCAGCTCCAGACTGTGTGCAAATACCAGCAGAATACCGATCGGGGTGATGAATTTGAGGGTGATATACCAGCACTTTAGCAGCGTCGGGTGTATATCGAAGTCGTCAAAAAACCAGTCGCTGTCCGGCTTGCCCGGCAGTACCCAGCCGACAAACAGCGCGATCAGCAGTCCGCCCAGCGGCAGCATGTATTGCGCGGTAATCATGTCGAGTAGATTAAAGATCTCACTGGAATAAACCGAGGCGGCGCCGCCGAGCCAGATAACCATGCCCAGGCCCAGAGTTGCGCGGTGGCGGGAAATGCCGTTGTTCTCGAGCCACGCAACCGCCGGCTCGATCATCGAAATGGCTGAGCTGAGTGCCGCAATCGCTACCAGCGCGAAAAACAGGCCGCCGAAGACGCTGCCCATCGGCATGGCCGAGAAGCTGATCGGCAGGGTCACAAACATCAGTCCGGGGCCGGCGCCCGGTGCCAGGCTGTTGGCAAATACCAGTGGGAATATCGCCATGCCCGCGACCAGCGCAATAAGCGTGTCGAGGGCGGCGACAGTGAGAATGGTTTTGCCGATATTGGCATTTTCCGGCATATAGGAGCCGTAAGCGATGATTGCGCCCATCCCGAGACTGAGGGTGAAAAACGCATGGCCGAGCGCGACCAGCACCGCCTCGGCACTGAGCTTGCTGAAGTCCGGCGCGAACATAAAGCCGGCCGCTTCGGCCGCGGCACCGTTGCTGAGGCTGTAGCCGAGCAGAATCAGCAGTAAAACAAACAAAACCGGCATCAGGACGCCGGTGGTGCGACCGATACCATCGATCACCCCCGCCGCGAGAATGGCCATGGTCGCGATCACAAACAGGGTTTGCCACAGCAGCTGCCGTTCTATCGAGCCGGTCAGGCCGTCGAAATGTGTCTGTAGCCCGGCATTTGCCGGGCTATAGCCGTTTTGCAGTGCCAGCCACACATATTCGAGCGACCAGCCGGCGACGACGCTGTAGAACATCATGATCAGAACGCCGGCGAGCACACCGGAAATGCCGATCAGGGTCCAGCGCTTGTCGGTACCCGATTCGGTGGTGATTTTGCGCAGGCTGTTGACCGGGTCGAGGCGGCCGCGCTTGCCGAGGTAGGCCTCGCCGATCATCACCGGTATGCCGACCAGCGCGATACAGACCAGATATACCAGCACAAACGCGCCGCCACCGTATTCGCCGGTGATATAGGGGAATTTCCAGATATTGCCGAGGCCGACGGCAGATCCGGTCGCCGCGAGAATAAAGGTCCAGCGGCTGCTCCAGCTGGCGTGTTGGGTGTCTGACATCGATGCCTCGTTGGAATCTTCGTGAATTATTACGCACTTATTTAGTTACGTCGGCGGGGCTGCGCTCGTGTATAATACGCGCCCTTTGAATTGGCCATCTGACCCTTGGCCGGGACATCCCGCTGTTTTGAATGGCCTTTTTATGAACGAAAAACTCCGCAATATTGCCATAATCGCCCACGTCGATCACGGCAAAACCACTCTTGTCGACAAGCTGCTCAGCCAGTCGGGAACACTCGGCCGCCGCGATGAGGGCTCCGAGCGCATCATGGACTCCAACGATCAGGAGCGCGAGCGCGGCATCACCATTCTCGCCAAAAATACTGCGATCGAATGGAACGACTACCGTATCAATATCGTCGACACCCCGGGACACGCGGATTTCGGTGGTGAGGTGGAGCGTGTGCTGTCGATGGTCGACTCGGTGCTGCTGCTGGTCGACGCCGTTGACGGGCCGATGCCACAAACCCGGTTTGTGACCCAAAAAGCCTTTGAGAACGGCCTCAGCCCGATTCTTGTGGTCAATAAAATTGACCGTCCCGGCGCGCGTCCGCACTGGGTGCTGGATCAGGTATTTGATTTATTCGACCGGCTCGGCGCGACCGATGAGCAGCTGGATTTTCCGGTGATTTACGCTTCGGCAATCAATGGTGTTGCGGGTCTTGAGGCCGACCAGATGGCGGACGATATGACGCCGCTGTTTGAACTGATCACAAAAATGGTACCGCCGCCCGAGGTTGATGAAAACGGCCCGTTGCAATTACAGATCTCGGCACTGGATTACTCCAGCTATGTCGGCGTCATCGGCATCGGCCGTATTGCCCGCGGCAAACTCAAAACCAATACCCAAGTGGTGGTGGTGGGTGCCGACGGCAGGCGCCGCAACGGCCGCGTGCTGCAGGTGATGGGGCATATGGGTCTGGAGCGGGTCGAAGTGCCCGAGGCCAGCGCCGGCGATATTGTCTGCATTACCGGTATTGACGGTCTTAATATCTCGGACACCTTGTGTGACCCGGCGACCGTAGAGGCGTTGCCGCCGTTGTCGGTGGATGAACCGACCGTCAGCATGACGTTCCACGTCAACGATTCGCCGTTTGCCGGCAAAGAGGGAAAATACCTCACTACCCGCCAGATTGCCGAGCGTTTAGAGCGCGAACTGCTGCACAACGTGGCGTTGCGGGTCGAGCCCGGTGACACACCGGACCAGTTTGTCGTCTCCGGTCGCGGCGAATTGCACTTGTCGGTATTGATTGAAACCATGCGCCGCGAAGGTTTCGAGCTGGGCGTGTCGCGCCCGCAGGTCATCCGCAAGCAAATCGACGGTGTCTGGCACGAGCCTTACGAACAGCTGATGATCGATTGCGAGAACGAGCATCAGGGCGCGATTATGGAAGAGCTGGGCCTGCGCAAGGCCGAGTTGAATAATATGGTGCCCGACGGCAAGGGCCGGGTGCGGCTGGAATTTCTGATTCCGGCGCGTGGCCTGATCGGTTTCCGCTCACAGTTTCTGACCATGACCAGCGGCTCCGGTGTGCTCACCCACATCTTCGATCATTACGGTCCGGAGAAGGGCGGTGATGTCGCGCAGCGTACTAACGGCGTGTTGGTGTCGATGACCAATGGCAAATCACTGGGCTTCGCGTTGTTTAATCTGCAGGAGCGCGGCAGGCTGTTTATGGGGCCGAATCTGGAAGTGTATGAGGGCCAGATTATAGGCCTGCATTCCCGCGGCAACGACCTCGTGGTAAATCCGACCAAGGCTAAGAAACTGACCAACGTGCGCGCCTCGGGCACCGACGAAAACATCATGCTGACACCGCCGGTGAAACACACGCTGGAACAGGCACTGGAATTTATTGAGCCGGACGAACTGGTTGAAGTGACCCCGACCAGCATTCGTTTGCGCAAGCGTCTGCTCAAGGAGCACGAGCGTAAGCGTGCCGGCAACAGCGCGCTGGTAGCACTCTAGGCCACACGCTAAGCCGGCAATGAAGTTATTGTTGCAGCGTGTCAGCGAAGCCCGGGTCGATGTCGACCGGGCTGTTGTCGGTGAGATCGGGCGCGGTTTGCTGGTATTTGCCGGTATCGAGCCGGCAGATACCGAAGCGGATGCTGCGAAAATGTGCGAACGCTTGCTGGCCTATCGTATATTCGGTGACGATCAGCAGCGCATGAATCGCAGTGTGACTGACATCAGCGGCGGTGTTCTGCTGGTATCGCAGTTCACGCTCGCCGCCGACACCCGCCGCGGCCTGCGCCCGGGGTTTCAGACCGCCGCGCCACCCGCGCAGGCACAAGCAATATATGATTACATGCTCGCGCAGCTGCGCAGCGCTCACGGCGATGTCGCCGGCGGTCGCTTCGGTGCGGATATGCAAGTGTCATTGGTCAATGACGGACCGGTAACTATTCTTTTGGAAAGCGTGTCATGAAGGGTCAGCTACTTAAAGATAAAGCCGCCTGCATTGCTTTTGTTGAGCGGTCGCCGCAGGCGGTGGCGACGAAAAATAAAATCGCCTGGATCGGCCTGTTTGCCGATGGCGCAGTGGTGGAAGATCCGGTGGGTTCGGCGCCGCACACACATCGCACTGCAGACGGGCTGAACGGCGCCGTCGGACGTTTCTACCAA
This sequence comes from Spongiibacteraceae bacterium, assembly GCA_041622815.1. Lineage (GTDB taxonomy): Bacteria > Pseudomonadota > Gammaproteobacteria > Pseudomonadales > Spongiibacteraceae > JBFJYC01. Next base: position 11,409 of record JBFJYC010000007.1, read on the forward strand.
ACCTTTATCGCGCAGAACAATATTCGTTTCGAGGTCGAGCACGATGTGGTTTGTCAGGGCACCGTATGCCGCGACCTGACGATTCATATCGGCATGTCTGACAAGGTGCGTATCGCTGTGCCGATGCATCTGCTTTACGAGCTCGATGAAGTTGACGGCGCGCTGCGCATTCAGCGTCTGGCGGCACACTGGGAGCTGCGGCCGATGCTCGGTCAGCAGATGCAGTTTGGCATTGCCAGCGTGGTCGCGGGCACGGTCGCTTTTTTTCGCATGTTGAAATATCTGGGTCCGCGGGGCGTGGCCGGATTTTCCCGCGCGATGAAGAATGTGGGTGAGGTCGGCAAGAGCCGTGTCCAGCAACTGGCCTTTGCTTTTAACCGCAACGACCGCAACGGCTTGTCAAATTTGGTCAGTTCAGATTTCCGGATAGTGTGGGGTGATGCCGACCCGGTCAGTCTGGGTGCGTGGCGCGGCGGTCGCGATCAACTCAAGCTGAGCAAGTTATTGGTTGCCGGCAGGTGGATTACCGCAACCGCCGAGGTTAGCGGCGGTGACGGCGTTGATCGCCGCGGTCTCTTGGTGGTGAAATTTTGTGATTCGTCGGAACTGATTGAGCGCTGCGCGCTGTATATTTAGCGGCTCAGGAGAGTTCGATCTGATTGGCAATGGTGTGCAGGCAGCGCAGTGCTTCTTCTTTGCCTTCGACAGCCTGAATGACAACGCCGATACCCAGCAGGTGATCCATCAATACGTCTTTGATGGGCAGGTTGTGTTCTTCAGCAGATTGGCGCAGCAGTAAAAATGCTTTCGCGCTGACATCGTCGATGAGCTCTTGACGGGAGTTATCCCGGAAACGACTGAGGTCAACGACGTTTTTTCTAACGTCGATTGACATGGTTGAATCCTCAGTTGGGCAGTAGGTAGGACAGAGCGCAGTATGAGTTAACGGCTTGTCGCCCTGCTGTACGTAGTTGCCACCGACGGAAAGGTAAATATGTGGTGCCTGTTAGGCACCAATGCGTGAATCGGGGCTGCCGATGCTAGTATTCGCACGGCGAATCAGACTCAAGCCCTGTCAGAGATCGTTTACGAGGAAGCGTAATTAAGTATGAGTAACGAGATTCATATCGGCGATGACGGCGTCGAACAAACGCCGGTTAAAGCCTACACCGAGAAGGCCTACCTCGATTATTCCATGTACGTCATTCTCGACCGTGCATTGCCGAGTGTCACGGACGGACTGAAGCCGGTTCAGCGGCGCATCATCTATGCCATGAGCGAGCTCGGCCTGCGCTCCACCGCCAAGCATAAAAAATCCGCCCGTACCGTCGGCGATGTGATCGGTAAGTTTCATCCCCACGGCGACAGCGCCGCCTATGAAGCTATGGTGTTAATGGCGCAGAATTTTTCTTTCCGCTATCCGCTGGTTGATGGTCAGGGCAACTGGGGTTCGCCCGACGACCCTAAGTCTTTTGCCGCAATGCGTTATACCGAATCACGGATGACGGCCTACGCCGATATTCTGCTCGGTGAGCTGGGGCAGGGCACGGTTGACTGGGCGCCGAATTTTGACGGCACCATGGATGAGCCGCGAATGCTGCCGGCGCAGGTACCCAACGTCCTGCTCAACGGAACCACCGGTATCGCAGTGGGCATGGCCACTGATATTCCGCCGCATAATTTGCGCGAGGTGGTAAACGCCACTATCGCGCTGCTCGATAAGCCCAAATCCACACCCGAAGATCTTTGTGAACATATCCTCGGCCCGGACTTCCCGACGGATGCCGAACTGATTACGCCGGTGAGCGATATCCGCAATATGTACGCAACCGGTAAGGGTAGCCTGCGTATGCGCGCGGTGTGGACACGGGAGGGCCCTGACATCATCGTCACCGCGCTGCCGCATCAGGTTTCCGGTGCCAAAGTGCTGGAGCAAATTGCAGCGCAGATGACCGCACGCAAATTGCCGATGGTGGCGGATTTACGTGATGAGTCGGATCACGAAAATCCGACCCGGTTGGTGATAGTGCCGCGTTCCAACCGCGTCGACATCGAGCCGCTGATGGCGCACCTGTGTGCCAGTACCGATCTGGAGCGCACCTACCGGGTCAATATGAATGTGATCGGTCTCGACGGCAGGCCGCAGGTGAAGCCGCTGAATGTGATGCTCAAAGAATGGCTCACCTTCCGCACAGAAACCGTGCGTCGCCGTTTGCAGTTCCGGCTCGACAAAGTGCTGGCGCGTTTGCATGTCCTGGAAGGTTTGATGGTGGCCTTCCTGAATATCGACGAAGTGATCGCGATTATCCGTGAGCACGATCAGCCAAAGCCGGTGTTGATGAAGCGCTTTAAAATCACCGATATTCAGGCCGACGCGATTCTCGATTTGAAATTGCGCCACCTCGCCAAGCTTGAAGAGATGAAGATCCGTGGCGAGCAGGAGGAGCTGGAAGCGGAACGCGACAGTCTCAGTGCAACTCTGGGCTCGGCTGCACGCATGAAAACCCTGATCCGCAAAGAGCTGACCAGCATCGCAAAAGAGTACGGCGATGAGCGCCGCTCACCGATTGTGAGCCGCGATGAGGCGAAAGCGTTCAGCGAAGAAGAGTTGCTGACCTCTGATCCGGTGACGGTCGTGCTGTCAGCCAAGGGCTGGATCCGCGCCGCCAAAGGGCATGAGCTCGACCCGACTTCGCTCAGTTATAAAACCGGTGACAGCTATTCGTTGTCGGCTCGCGGGCGCAGCAATCAGCCGCTGGTAATTCTCGACAGCGCCGGTCGCGCTTACACGCTGGCAACCCACACATTGCCGTCAGCGCGGGGTCAGGGTGAGCCGGTCAGCGGGCGTTTTAATGCCCCTTCCGGGGTTGAGTTTCTGGGCATGTTGATCGGTAGTGATGAGCAAAAGTATTTGCTCAGTTCAGACGCTGGTTACGGCTTTGTCGCCAAGCTCGGCGACCTCACTGGTAAAAACAAAGCCGGTAAAGGTGTGCTGACGCTGCCCAAAGGCGCCAAGGTGCTACAGGCGGTCGCGGTGCCGGCCGAGGGTGAGTGCTGGGTAGCCAGTGCCACCACTGAGGGGCGCTTGCTGGTATTCCCGCTCAGCGAATTGCCGGAAATGGCGCGCGGCAAGGGCAACAAGATGATCGGTATTCCGCCGTCGCGGGTTGCGGACCGGGAAGAGTTTGTGGTGTCGGTCGTGCTGATTACCGAGAGTTCCGTGCTGAAAGTGTATTCAGGCAAGCAGCATCTGAACCTGAAGTTTTCCGATCTGGAACATTACTTCGGCGAGCGCGGCCGGCGCGGCCACAAACTGCCCAAGGGCTATCAGAACGTGAAGCGACTCGAAGTCGGTTAAGCGCCGCTGCGCTTAGTCATGCTCCGGGGCTGCCAGAATCCGGTGCAGCTGTTCCAGTAGCTGGTCCCGGACCTGCGGTTCGGGTCTGACCCGGTCGCCGTAAATGGTCGACCAGGGAGCGAGTTCTTCGCGGTCTTTGTCACTGATACCGACCAGCGCGATGCCCTGCCGGTCACTTTCGAACTCCGCCGCATGCAGTTGCTGCATCAGGTCACGGGTGGCGGCTTCTAATTGCCAGTCGTTGCCCTCGGTCTGCAGCTTGCCGATACGGGCATGGGCACCGAGTTCCTCTCCCAGTGTTTGCATCAGTTGTGCCAGACACAGGGCGTGGAACATTGCCTCACCCTCGCGGTCGCCGGTGTTGATGATCAAAGCGACACCATCGTGGCTGTGCACCAGAATCTGCGCCCGATAGACATGGGCGATGGCCGCCAGCTGTTCAAAATAGCTGCGCTGCAAGCGCTCCAGCCGGCTCGCTTCCCAGAGTTCACGCAGTCGTTCGTACTCGCGCCAATGCACATGAATAACCAGTCTGGAGCAGGCGCTGCGCGAGGCGCCCAGCGTCGGCGGCAACACCCGCTGGCGGTGCACCTGTTGCAGCAGGTCGCCGAGGGAGTCTTCGCCCGGCCACTGCGGGGGGGCGGTTTCCAGCAGCGGATGACGCAATTTTTCACGGGCCTCAACAAGGTAGCGGTCGATCCGTTTCAGCGGACCATTGACCAGCGCCCACACCAGAACTGCAAACAGCAGCGCCAGTAATAACAGCTGCTGGGTCAGAATTTTGATTTCATTATTCAGGCTTTCCTGATCGAGGCTGATTTCAGCGTAGCCGATGACGCCGTCGCCGCCACGGATATCAGCTTTGAAATGAGGCTGGCCGCGCAGCATATTGCCGCTGGCGGCGATCGCTTTACCGTTGCTGTCAAAGATGGTCGCGCCGCCGATAATGCCGAGTTCGGAGGTGCGGAACAAGATGGCCTGCAAGCTGATGGCATCGCGATCGGTCAATGCCGCGCCGGACTGATCGGCAATGCTGGTCACCCACTGACCGGCAAACATCGCGCCGAGTTGTTTGACCAATTGTTTGTTGGCGGCGGCACCGGCGCCGACCAGCAGCAGGCTGGTCAGGATCACTAACAGGAAAACGAGAAGCGATGCTTTGCTGGACAGCGACAAATTGACAAGTAGTGAGCGCAGCATGATGGTCCGTAGGTGTCCGTACACGGAGAGTGTAGTGTATCGCGGCAGCCTGTACTAATGGTTATGGCACTACGTTGGTAGTGCTGTGGTGATTGGTTACAATGCGCGCAAGCTTCGGTTCTCACCTCCCATTGCAGCGGATATATCTTTGAACGACGTCATTTTAATCAGCGTCAGCGGTCCCGACCGCCCCGGCGTTACCGCTTCGATTGCCGGCGTGCTTGCCGATCACGACATCAACGTGCTCGATATAGGGCAGGCGGTGATTCACGACCAGTTATCGCTGGGGCTTTTGGTTGAGGTCGGCTCAAACTCCGTGGCGCAGCCCCGCGCGGAACTCGAGGCGCTGATGGCGGCAATGGATCTGTCTATCGGCTTTACCGGCATCGCCCGCGACGATTACGCGCAGTGGGTCGAAGAGCAGGGTAAAGACCGCCATATCGTGACTTTGTTGGCGCGTAAAATATCCGCTGCGCATATCGCCAGCGTCACCGGTATCTGCGCCAACCATGGTATGAATATCGATCGCATCGACCGCCTCTCGGGTCGGGTGGCGCTGGATGCCGCCGCTGCGCCGGTCAATGCCTGCGTCGAGTTTTCAATGCGCGGACCGCTCGCCGATGCCGGTGCCTTTCGTCGCGAGCTGCTGCATCTGGCGGCAGACCACGATATCGATATCGCCTATCAGGAAGACAATATGTTCCGCCGCACAAGGCGGCTGGTGGCCTTCGATATGGATTCGACACTGATCGAATGCGAGGTAATCGACGAGTTGGCGAAGGAGGCGGGTGTCGGCGAGCAGGTCGCGGTAATTACCGAGAGTGCGATGCGCGGCGAAATCGATTTCAAAGAAAGTTTTCATCAGCGATTGGCGCTGCTGAAGGGGCTGGATGAGTCGGTGCTGCAGGATATTGCCGCGCGGTTACCGCTGACCGAAGGTGCGGAGCAACTGGTGACTACGCTGCAACGGCTGGGCTACAAAACCGCAATTTTGTCCGGTGGCTTTATGTTCTTCGGCAACTACTTGAAGCAGCGGCTGGGCATTAACTATGTGTATGCCAACAAACTGGAAATTGTCGATGGCAAAGTGACCGGCCGCGTGACCGGCGATATCGTTGACGGTGAGCGCAAGGCAAAGTTATTGCGTGAAATAGCAGCCAAAGAGGGGCTGGCCCTGGAGCAGGTGATCGCGGTTGGTGACGGCGCCAACGACCTGCCGATGTTAAGTATTGCCGGACTCGGTATCGCATTCCGTGCGAAACCGACGGTCAAAGAAAACGCCGAGCATTCGATCTCGACGCTTGGCCTCGACGGTATCCTGTATCTGCTGGGTATCGGTGCGCGGGACCTCAAGCAGCTGGCGTAAGCCGCACAGCCGGTGTTTTAGTACAGCTGCAGCGGTGGCGCTTCGAGCAGCGGCATCTGCTCGCGCAAGGCGAGTATGTGTTCGGACCAATACCGCTGGGTGTTAAACCAGGTAAATGAACGCGGAAAGGCCGGGTCGGACCAGCGCCGCGCCAGCCAGGCGCTGTGTTGCATGATGCGCAGGGTGCGCAGTGTTTCGACGAGGTTTAATTCTTTGCTGTCGAAATCATGAAACTCGTTATAGCCCTCGACCAGTTCCGAGATCGACCGGGTCTGCTGCTCGCGGTCACCGCTGAGAAACATCCACAGGTCCTGCATCGCCGGCGCGCTGCGACAGTCATCGAGGTCCACCAGCCAGATGCGGTTATCGCGGAACAGGATGTTGCCGATATGCGCGTCGCCGTGGGTGCGGATGCTGGTGGGGGCGGTTTCCTGCCAGCGCATATTGACCCGCTTGAGCAGGTCCGGCGCGAGGCTTTCGTATGCGGGTCGTAATTCGGCGGGGATCCAGTCGCGCAGAATTAATTCAACACTGTCCTCACCAAACTCCTTTACCGTCAGCGCAGGACGATGTTCGAAGGGCTTGGCGGCGCCGACCCGGTGAATGCGGCCGAACAACTGGCCGAGCTGATAGAGGCTGTCGAGATCGTCCAGCGCCGGTGCGTGACCGCCCTGACGCCGGCTCAGACTGAACGTAAAACCTTCGTAGTCGAACAGGGTTTCGCCGTGCTCGTTTGCCATCGGCGCGATCACCGGAATGTCGGTGTCGGCGAGTTCCAGCGTGAAACTATGCTCCTCGATAATCTGTTCCCTGCGCCAGCGATCGGGGCGGTAAAACTTAGCGATCAGCGGCTCACCATCTTCAATACCGACCTGATAAACCCGGTTTTCATAGCTATTTAAAGGGAATACCCGCAGGTCGCTGAGCCGGCCGGTGCTCTCAACAGCATCGATTACCAGGTCCTGGCTAAGTCGTGCAAAGGGGTGGTCTGCGCTGTTTTCGTCGTCTGACGGTGAGCCGCTCATAGTGCGCCTGCCTCGCCGAGTAAGGCGGCGCTTTTGATTTGCGCAAACACCGTTTCACCGGTTTTCAGTTGCAGATTGTGGGCGGACTTGCGGGTAATTCTCGCGAGCAAAAATTGTTCTCCGACCGCGAGACGCAGCAACACGTGTGCAGTGGTTAGGGGCGCAATCGAATCGATGACGCAGGGCAGGCTGTTGAGGATACTACTAATACCGGGTTCGCGGGTGATGCTGACATCTTTGGCTGGGATACGCAGATTCAGGCGGGTGCCCGCGGGCGCATCAATATGTGTCAGCCAAAGGTTGTGCGCGTCATCGAGTAGGAGATTGGTAAGCGAGAATTCCGCATCCTGATCGCCCACGCGTGCAGACACAATCGCGGCGGCTTCGCTCTCGTGTTGCGCGACAAACTCAAGATCGGCGCTGAGTTCGATGGCGGGGCCCTGATGTAATACGCGGCCGTTGCCCAGCACCAGTACCTGATCGGCGAGGCGGCTGATCTCGGCGAAATCATGCCCGACATAGAGCATCGGAATGCCGCTGTTGCGCTGCTGATCGATAATAATCTCGACCAAGTGGTGCCGCGCTGCGGCATCGAGCCCGGTCAGCGGCTCGTCCAGCAACAGCAGTCGCGGCGCTGAGCATAGCGCACGGGCAATCGCGACGCGGCGCAGTTCACCCCCGGACAAGCTGTGAATATCACGCGTTAACAGGTGTTCCACGGCAAGTTGCTGTGCAGCACTGCGGACTCCCGGACCGGCATCGCTGAACCTGCGTGCAAAGGCATACCGCAAATTCGCCTCGACCGTCAGATGCGGAAACAGCCGGTTGTCCTGAAATACACAACCGACCCCGCGCCGCTCCGGCGGCAGCGGTTTGGTGGTCGGCTGTTGCCAGATCTCATGGCGAAACTGCAGGCTGCCACTGAAACCCTCCAGACCGGCGATACAGCGCAGCAGGGTGGTTTTTCCCGACGCGCTGGCGCCGCAAATGGCGGCGATACCCTGTGTCGGTAGTTCGGTGCTCACCTGCAGGGAAAACTCGCCCCGCGCCAGCGTGATATCGATGGCTAATGTCACCGGCCATTGTCTCCGCTGCGCAGCAAAGGTGTATCGCTGCGGTTCAGACTGTAAACCGCAAACAGCACCAGCAGCGAAAACAACAGCAAGCCGAGGGACAGCGTGTGTGCGCCGGCATAGTTCAGCGTTTCAACCTGTTCATATAGCGCGATGCTGAGCACCCGGGTCTCGCCGGGAATGCTGCCGCCGATCATCAGTACCACGCCGAACTCGCCGACCGTGTGGGCAAAGCCGAGTGTGGCGGCGCTGATATAGCTGCTTTTACACAGCGGCAGTATCAAAGTGCGGAAGCGATCCGGCGGCGAAGCGCCGAGGGTGGCGGCGGCTTCTATCAGTGTCGCCGGCACGCGGCGAAAACCGTTTTGTAGCGGCTGCACCACAAAGGGCAGCGAATAAATCACCGAGCCGATGACCAGGCCGCTAAAACTGAAGGCGAGCTTACTGCCGAATAGCTGCTGCCAGGCATCGGAAAACCAGTTGCCCGGTGCATACGCCAGTAACAAATAAAAACCGATTACGGTCGGGGGCAGTACCAGCGGCAGTGCGATTACCGCTTCTATTGCCGGGCGAAAACGGTTTTTTGTGGTTGCCAGCCACCATGCCAGCGGCGTGCCGATCACCAGCAGGCACAGGGTGGTTACGCCGGCGAGTTGCGCGGTCAGTATTATCGCGGTCACAATCGCCCCGCTCACGGCAGCCGGTATCCGCGCTGCGTTATTACGCGTTGCGCATCGGTGCCGTTTAGAAATGTAGTAAACGCGCGCGCCGCAGCGATATTTCGGGTGCCGGCCAGTATTGCCAGCTGCTGCTCAATCGGCTGGTAGGATCCGGCGGGCAGGCTGATTGAATACCACTGCCGGTCACCCTCTGTTAGCAGCGCCGCCGCGATAAAGCCGGCGTTTACATTGCCGGTGGCGATCAGGTTCGCGACCTGAGAGATATTGTTGGCGGTGACGCGGCTCGCTGCGGCCGCCTGCCATAAGCCGAAGTGATCATAGACCTGTTTTGTGGCATCGCCGTAGGGGGCGATGGCGGTGGCGGCGACGGCAATGCTGCGGGCCGGGGCGGCACTCAGGTAGGACGCCAATGCGGCCGCAGAATCGCCGGCCGGCAGGTGTTGCGGCGCGCTCGCTGCCAGCACCAGTTCGCCGATGGCATAGCTGCGGCGGCTGCCGGCAATGATTTTGCCCGCCTCTTCCAGCAGCTGCGGGCGCAGGCTGTCGGCGGATAGCAGCACATCAAAATCCGCGCCGTGCAGAATTTGTTGGTAGAGCACACCGCTGGCGGCACTGCTGCTGCGCACCCGGTGCCGTGACTGCGCTTCGAATAACGGGATCAGCAGCGACAGCGTCGGTTGAAAATTGCTGGCGACGGCGACTTTAATGACATCGCCATGACTGTAGCCGCTGAGCAAGCAGATATAGAGCCAGAACAGGGTCAGCAGATACAATTTGGGTGGCTTGCGGCGGCACATGGCGGCAGCTTATATGCCGTTGTTTACGCTGGCTAACGAAAAATGGCGGAATGGTGGCCCGGCTCTGCCGGTGAATCGGAAATGGCACAGCTTTAGGCCGCTGCGGCGCATGAACAGTGCCGCGTATCCTGAAACAATCCGCCCCCTCTGAATCCGTAGGAGCATCAATATGCAAACAGAATTCTCTAAGAAGCTCGGTATCGATGTGCCGATTTTTGCCTTCACCCATTGCCGCGATGTGGTGGTGGCGGTCAGCAAGGCTGGTGGTATCGGCGTGCTCGGCGCGGTCGGTTTCTCACCGGAGCAGTTGAAAGAAGAGCTGGATTGGATCGACGCCCATATCGGCGATCATATCTATGGCGTGGATACCGCGATTCCGCAGAAGTATGAGGGTCAGGGTGAAACCGACCCGGATAAGCTGGTGGAAATGATTCAGGCTGCGATTCCCGAGGAGCACCGCAAGTTTGCTCAGGGCCTGCTCGCCGATCATGGCGTGCCGGAATGGCCCGAGGGTGAGGACGATGTGACCCTCAGTTTCTCGCTGGCGCAGGCGCAACTGCTGGTCGATGAGGCACTGACCCGCGACAAGTGCCGGATGATTGTTAACGCGTTGGGCACACCGCCGCCGGAAATTGTCGAGCAGGTGCATGCCTCCGGCCGTCTGATCGGTGCGCTGGCGGGCCGTTTAAAGCATGGCCAGGCGCACAAAGATGCAGGGCTGGATTTTATTGTCTGTCAGGGCAGCGAAGGCGGCGGTCACGCCGGTGAAGTGACATCGATGGTGCTGTGGCCGCAGATGGTTAAAGCCGTTGCACCGTTGCCGGTGCTGGCTGCGGGTGGTATCGCCAGCGGCCAACAGATCATGGCAGCGATGAGCATGGGCGTCGAAGGTGTATGGCTGGGCTCTATGTGGCTCAACTCGGAAGAAGCGCATGCCGAACCCGCGCAGCGCGAGTCTTATATGAAGGCGACCTCGGAGGATACGATCCGTTCTAAGTCCTTCACCGGTAAAACCGCGCGTATGCTCAAGAACGAGTGGACCGCGGCCTGGGATCGTCCGGACACCCCGGATCCGCTGCCGATGCCATTGCAGGGTTACCTGACGTTTGATGCGACCCGTCGTACCCACCGCTATGCCGGCATGGGTGAAACCCAGAAGGTGGCGTTTAATCCCATCGGTCAGGTAGTAGGGCAGATCAATGAGATCGAATCCTGCCGCGACATTATGGGACGGCTGCTGAACGAGTACAGCGAAGCTTATGACCGCATCAATTCACTGATGCCTGAGTAAGCAGTTACAAACGGCCGGGCCGCTGAGCGATCAGTAGCCCGGCTCGTTATCCCCGACCTTGCCACGAAAAACATAATAGGCATGGGCGGTATACAGCAGAATCACCGGCACCACGAACAACACCCCCACCAGTACAAACATCAGAGAATTGGCCGGCGCCGCCGCCTCCCAAATGGTCAGGCTGCGCGGAATGACATAGGGCCAGATACTCACCGCCAGCCCCGTCAGTGTCAGCAGGAAAACCCCCAGCGCCAGCAGAAACGGCACCACGTCCGCGGTATCCAGATTGCGCGCGGTCACGAATAGGGCCAGCAACAGGCCGCCGGTCCAGATCGGTATCGGTGACAGAATGGCGATATTGGGCCAGACGAACCAGCGCTCGGCGATTGCCGGCACCAACCAGGGTGTCCACAGGCTCACCGCAATAACACTGACCGCGACTACCGGCACCAGTTTGGTGATTACCGCAGACGCCCAGCTGCGGGTACCGCCGCTGGTCTTCAGGCGCAGCCAGCAGGCGCCGATCATGGCGTAGGCCGTCACCACCGAGATGCCGCAAAAAACCCCGAACGGTGTGATCAGGGTCAGGCCGTCGATGGCGCTAGCCTCGGCCACCTCGCCGAAGCCCTGCACATAGGCGGCAAGCACCAGACCCTGGCAGAAGGCCGCGGTTATGGCACCGCCGGCAAAGGCGATATCCCAGGGCCTGCGGTTGTCGGTTTTAAAACGGAACTCCAGCGCCGCACCGCGCAACACCAGCGCCAGCAACATCACCATCAGCGGCAGATAGAGTGCGGTGAGCAGGGTGTGGAAGGCGATCGGAAAGGCGGCGAACAATGCGGCACCGCCACCGACCAGCCAGGTCTGATTGCCGTCCCACACCGGCAATACAGTGCGCATCATGGTGTCTTTGGTACGTTTGTCCCGCGCGAAGGGAAACAAAATGCCGACGCCGAGGGAGAAGCCGTCGAGCACCACATACAAGGCCACCGACAGACCGAGAAACGAAGCCCAGATCAGCGGCAACAGTTCTTCGTTCATGACGCCGGCTCCTGTGCGGATTCAACGTCGTGAACAATACCGGACTTCACCGCGTCGGGGTGCGGACCCTTGTGCAGCAGCATGCGGCAGACCTTGATAAAGGCGACGAACAAGCCCGTGTAAACGACGGCGAACAATATCAGTGTGGTTATCAGCTTGTCAGCGGACACCTGCGATACCGCATCGGGTGTGCGCAGCAGACCGTACACCGTCCATGGCTGGCGGCCGATCTCGGTGGTGATCCAGCCCGCCAACATGGCGATAAAACCGATCGGTGCGGTGAAGCGCATCACCGCGTGGTAGCGTCCTGCGGCAGCGAGTTTGCCACGCATTTGTAGCAGCAGCCCGTACCACGCCAGCAGCAGCATCAGTAAGCCGAGGCCGACCATCACGCGGAAACTGAAAAATACCGGTGCCACCGGCGGCCGGTCTTCCGGCGGTACCGATTTCAGTCCCTGCACCTCGCCGTCCAGCGAGTGGGTGAGAATAAGGCTGGTGATATTGGGAATGCCGATTTCAAAATGGTTTTTCTCCGCCGCCTGATCCGGCAGGGCGAACAGCAGCAGCGGTACATTGCCGCCGGTTTCCCAATGACCTTCCATCGCCGCGACTTTGATCGGCTGATGCTCCAGTGTATTGAGGCCGTGCAGGTCGCCGACAAAGATCTGCAGCGGTGCCAGTATCGATGCGGCGATGACCGCGTTGCGCAAGGTCTGAATACCGAAATCCCGGTGCTTGTCGTGGTGCAGATACCAGGCGCCGATGGCGGCACCGACAAAGGTCGTGCTGAGCATGGCGGCCAGCACCATATGCGCCAGCCGGTAGGGGAAGCTGGGATTAAACACAATGGCGAACCAATCTTTGGCATGGATGATGCCGTCGATAATCTCGTAGCCCACCGGTGTGTGCATCCACGAGTTGGCGGACAGAATCCAGAAGGCTGAGAGCAGCGTACCGGCGGCGACCAGCAAGGTCGACAGCAGATGCACCAACGGTGATACCCGCTCGCGGCCGAACAGCATAATGCCGAGAAAGCCCGCCTCCAGAAAAAATGCGGTCATTACCTCGTAGCTCATCAACGGGCCGACCACGGCGCCGGCGACCTCGGTAAAGCGGCCGAAGGTGGTGCCGATGGCGTAGGACAGCACCACGCCGCTGACGACGCCCATGCCGAAGCTGAGGGCGAAGTATTTGAGCCAGTAGTCGAAAGCTTTGCGGTATTGGCGCTCGCCGGTGAAATATTCCAGCAGCCGCAGGCCCGCCATATAGGCGGCCAAGCCGATGCTGAAGGTCGGAAAAATAATGTGATAACCCAGCGCGAGGGCAAACTGCACCCGCGCCAGCATCAGTGCTTCGATTTCCATGTCGGAGTGTCCGGTGTTTCGCGATGGCTAGGGCGTGCGCGCCAGACACCAAACATCGACCCGGGCGGCGCCGCCACGACGCATTATAGCGGCGAGCTGGCGCGTGGTCGCGCCGGTGGTGACGACATCATCGACAATCGCCAGATGCAGCCCCTCGGGTTTCGGACCGCTGAGGGCAAAGGCGCCGCGTAGATTTTTATGTCTTTCGCGGGCGTGAAGCTGCTGCTGTGGCGGTGTATGCCGCACGCGCTTGGCAACCGAAACAACACCTATATCGAGCTCTTTGCCGATAGTAAGCGCCAACTCCTCGGCCTGATTAAAGCCCCGCCGCAGGCGCCGCCGCCAGTGCAGGGGCACCGGTACGAGGACGTCGGGCAGGTCGGTGGACGCGGCGTCGAATGATCTCAGCCAGGCTAGCGCGAGCACC
>JBFJYC010000008.1:0-24927 GCA_041622815.1 Spongiibacteraceae bacterium
CCCACGCCAACGGCATGCCGGAGCTGCACAAATTAACGCCCTATCTCGGCGTGCTACAGGACCGCGGCTATAACGTCGCACTCATTACCGACGGCCGCATGTCGGGCGCCTCAGGCAAAGTGCCGGCGGCGATTCATCTGACACCCGAGGCGATGGACGGCGGCGGTATTGCGAAATTGTGCGACGGGGACATGATCACACTGGACGCCGCCGCCGGCACACTGAATGTGTTGATCGACCACCGGGAATGGGCGCAGCGGAGCGCAGCAACAATCGACACGACAGCTAATCAATATGGTTACGGACGCGAATTATTCGCCAGCATGCGCCGCCACAGTAGCGGCGCTGAAGCCGGTGCCGGCTTCCTGATGCCGCCGCTATGAGCTACCCACGTCTTTGTGCCGATATCGGCGGCACCAATGCGCGCTTCGCGATCTGCGCTGCCGCGGACGCGCAACCGGAACAGATACAAACACTGATCTGCTCCGACTACGACAGTATTGAAACTGCGATCGCTCACTACTTGAAACAAACGGATGCAAGCATCGATAGCGCCTGCCTTGCGGTCGCCTGCTCGATTGATGATGGTGTATTGGCGATGACCAACAACCACTGGCGTCTCGACCGGGCCGCCCTGAAATCCCGGTTCGCACTCCGGTCGGTCCGGCTGGTCAACGATTTTGAGTCGATCGCGCTCGCGCTACCCCACCTGACCGGCAATGATCTGGTTCAAATCGGCGGCGGCACTGCCAAGGCCGGCGAACCCCTCACCGTGCTCGGACCGGGCACCGGTCTCGGCTCGGCTCAGCTGCATTTTAACAATGGCTTGTATACCGCGCAGTCCAGCGAAGGCGGCCATGTCGGCATCGCGCCGGCGAGCGCCCGCGAGCTGGCAGTATTCGGTTTCTGCTTAGAACAAGGCGAAGTGATCAACCGCGAGTTGTTACTGTCAGGGCCCGGACTGAAACGTCTCTATCAGGCGCTATGCGCCATTGATGATCACCGCGCCGAAGCCTTCGATGCGCCGCAAATTCAGGCACTGGCGGTTGCCGGTGACGATGAGTATTGCGCGCAGGCGCTGGCGATGTTTTGTGGCTTACTCGGTTCGGCTGCCGGTGATCAGGCGCTGGCGACCGGCGCCCGCGGCGGCGTCTATCTTGCCGGTGGCATACTGCCGCGGTTTAAAGACTATTTAATCGCCAGCGGATTTCGGCAACGCTTTGAAGCCAAGGGCAAGATGCGGCCCTATGTGACCGCAATACCCACCTTGCTGATTACCGATACCCGCTGCGGACTGCTGGGCGCCGCCCGCGCGGTGGTTTAACAAGCACTAGTTGGTTGGTGTCGCCGCGGTGTCGGCCGCCGCCATTTGCTCGGTTTCGAGCCGCGCCACCGCATTAGCGTATTCTTCGGCGGTCAACGCGCCCTGTAGATGCAGCTTCTTCAGCTGCGCTAACTTTTCCGCATGGGCAGCATCGACAGGCTTGTCTTTTTCGACCAATCCCAGCATCTGACCCAGCTTACGAAACACCATGCGCACCGCGCGCAGCAACTTTGGCAACAACCAGGCCAGCATCAACAAGAACGCGATCAGCGCGATCATAAACAACACCGGATGGTTTAACGCCACCCACAGCCCGCCGATCACCGCCAGATCCTCGGTAATCGACGCGGTCCAGTTGCTGACCGGTTCCGGCGACGTATTGATCATCACCCGGGTGCCCGCCTTCGCAGTATGGGTCGCTGCTGACACACCGCCGCCGAGCAAACCGGCAGCTAACTGCATCCCGGAGCCGACATCCCCCACCGCGGACGATGCCAGAATTGCACCGGCGGGGATGCGCACAAAAGTATGGATCGCGTCCCAGCCGGTATCCACGCCGGGAATCTTGTCGGCAAAAAATTCGACGCCGTACATCAGGCCGGCCGCCATCAACACCATCGGGTCCTGCAAAATCTCCAGATTCGCCGGCAGTTCGATATTACCGGTGGCACCGCCGAGACCCAGCACCAGCACCGCGGCATAGAGATTGATGCCACTGGCCCAGGCCGCGCCCATACTGAGCGAAAGCAACGTGGCTACCTGTTCGAATTCATTCATCTGTATTCTCCCGTGCGCCGGAAATGGACCGGAGGCGCCTCCTGTAGTTGAAGCCTAGAGCAAGGCCGATGAACCGTATCTGAATAAGCGCAGATTGCATCATTACACAGCGGTAATATCCACGCTAATCCTGCATTTTAGATGAAATTTCAGTATCTTAGCGGCTTGCTATCGCCGTCCTCACCGGAACCTTAATGCTGTCCGCTGTTGTTTCCTACCACAAAGTCACCGCCGTATTGATCTGCCTGCTGCTCCCGATGGCGGCCGGCGCCGCTGATACGCAACCGGCCAGAGATCTGAGCGACATCGTCGCGAATATGAAACAACGCACACTGGGGCCATTCGCTGCGGTGAGCTGGCATTGCGCCGACGGCAGCGTGCTACCACCGGTACCCTATGCCTGCCGCGAACACGGCGGCGGTTACCAGCACGGGCGCTGGGGACTGACCGCGCTGGAATTACGCGAGCAGGGCTATTTCATCGGCAACGTGCTGGCCGCCACGACACCCGAAACACTGGCCGCTCACACTCAACGCAGCCAGCTGCAACTGACCAGTATTCTGATCGAAAAATTTCTGATCGCCGCCGACGATGGCTGGATTCTGCGGCAGGCGCGCTTTCGCCGCGGTGTGTTGCAGGATGAAGACGAGAGCAACGCCGCCATTCACACCCTGTTGCGTCTGGTATCGCACCCGGAGTGGCGGGCTGCAAAGTATCTACTGAACAGGGAAGCGGCACGGCTGCTGCCACGGCGCGGCGCATCACGCTCGCTGACGAAACTGCGCGGCCTCGCCACCTCCATCGCCGAGGCCGACGAAGGCTTTCTCGTACTGCGCAATAAGATTCATTCAAATCCGACCGCCGATGATGCACGCCGGGTGCGCGACTATCTGGCGAATAACAGCAACCCCGAACTCACCGCAGCGCTGGAGGAGTTAGCGCATGCTATCGATGCGGTGTACCGCGAAATCGATCTGGCAAAGAATTTCCGGCATTTCGGGCAAAAGCTTAACGAGTGGAAGATCGGCGGCGTCGCCTGGGAGGCCGCGAAAGAACTCGACAAAAGCAGTAGCGCCGCGCAACGCCTGCGCATCGCTGCCGGTGTGATGCTGAGCCTGCGCAGCCAGTTGACCACACGACTTTCACCCGAAGACCGGCTGCATGCTATCGATGTCAGTCTGGCGGCGGAACTGACCGCTTTTACCGCAGGTCGCGAAGTGCTCGCCGCGGCACCTGACAAAACCCGCCGCCAGCTATTGCGCATTCTGCGCGACAATAGCCGCGCGATGTTTGGCAGCGGTCTGCTGTCGCTGCGCGAATGGCGCGCGCTTAACGACACATTCAAACGGATTAACCGCAACGATCTGAACCTCAGCGAATACCGGCGCGAACTCAATTACATCGAACAGGCCAGTCACTGGGCAGCACGGCGCCTGAGCTTCTATTTTCAGCCCGCGATCGACAAGCTGTCGCAGCTCGACTCCGAAGCACGGGAGTACATCCCTGACCGCCTGCGCGGCAGTCCCGCCAAACTCCATGCCGACCTGATTGCCATATTGCTCAGCGACGCCCAGCAGCTGTCCGGCGTCAACCAGGAAATATTCGGCCGCCCGGTGGCATCGGGACTGCGGGCACTAAACCCGGGAATCGCACAGGGCGAACTTACCGACATCAGAAAGCTGCGCGGCGGCGGTAAGCGACGGGCGGTGGTTATCACACCGGAAACTACGGCCGACCTGCCACGGGTAGCAGGCATTGTGACCGCCGAAGCCGGAAACAGCCTGTCACATGTACAGCTACTGGCGCGCAACCTGAATGTCCCTAACATTCTGGTGTCAGGCAATTTGCTGACCGAACTCGGCGCGCAGCAGGGGCGCGAAGTATTTATTGCCGCCAGCCCGCTCGGCGTTGTCCAAATCCGCTACGCCGATGAATCCACCAACGCGCTGATTGCGACCGAGGCAGCGAGTGCTCCCGCATCGCTGCGCCCCGATATCCGTAAACTGGAGCTGAAAAACACTGCGCTACGACGCCTGTCATCATTGCGCGGTCGCGATTCCGGCCGCACCGTGGGCCCGAAGGCAGCACGCCTGGGTGAACTCAGTCACCACTTCCCCGGCAAGGTATCCCCCGGGCTGGCGATCCCCTTTGGCGTATTCCGTGCACTATTGGATTCGCCGCGCTCTACAAGCGACCCGACACCGATGATTGAATGGCTGCGCGATCGCTATGCCTTTATCGAATCACTCGAAAGCGACAGCAAAAAGGAGGCCGCCGTCGTCACGCTGGTGCTGGCGGAGCTGCGCAACTGGCTGCAAACCGTGCCGTTGCCGGAGGAGTTTCTGACCGAATTGCGCCAAGAAATGGATGCGGAATTCGGTGAGGACGGCAGCTTCGGCGTATTTGTGCGCAGCGATACCAATATTGAAGATCTGCCGAACTTTTCCGGGGCCGGCCTCAATCTCACAGTGCCGAACGTTAACGGTTTCGACAATATCGTCACCGCGATCCGCCAAGTCTGGGCCTCAGCATTTACTGAGAGAAGCTGGGGCTGGCGTCAGGCCATGATTCCGGATGCCGAGCATGTCTATCCGGCGGTGTTGCTGCACAAAAGCGTCAACGCGGATAAATCCGGCGTCTTGGTGACCATGGATATTGAGAACGGTGACGCCAGCAGCCTGTCGGTAGTTATCAACGAAGGCGTCGGCGGTGGCGTCGAAGGTCAGTCCGCTGAGAACCTGCTGATCCGCGAAGACGGTAGTATCCGCGTGATTTCTACCGCGTCTGAGCCCTTGAAAACCATACTCAAACCCGAAGGTGGTATCGGCAAGGCCCTCGCCAGCGGCAGCGATCGACTGCTGAGCAATATCGAACTGAAACAGCTGCTGCAGCTGGTGGCATCGGTGAAGCGCGACGCGGCCACCCTACTCGGGGAAGATTCGACGGCTCAGGCGGCGGACATCGAGTTCGGCTTTCTGAATGGCAAACTGGTGCTGTTTCAGATCCGTCCCTTCGTCGACAACAACCGCGCCCGGCGCATCGAATATTTGAATACGCTCGATCAACAACTGGCCGCTTCCGCCACCGATCGCGTCAACCTCGATGAAAAGCCCGTCACCACCGATAAGCTAAGCGGCGTATAATCCTTAGGATGCACCGACTTTATGCCACAGCGCTGCTGGCGCTGTGCTTCCTAGCGCCGCTTTCCACCCACGCCTATCCGATAGACGGCTATGCCCATACCGGTATCAAGCGACTCGATTTTTACCGGCTCGCTCACGGCGGCAAATTTCCTAACGGCCGCCGGCAGCCACCGGGCGGCATTCTCGGCATCGCTGATGTCGATATCCGTGCCATTAAGGCACCGCCGACACTGCCTGCCGCCGACGCCGTACTGTCGGCAAAACTGGTGGCCGCTATCGGCGAGGATGCACACGGCTACGGCGTTGCGCTGATCGACCTGACCGACCCTGAAAATCCGGTGTACGCCGAGCACAATGCCGACTATCGCAATAACACCGGCAGCGTCGGCAAGCTATTAGTTGCCGTAGCACTTTTTCATGAACTGGCCCGGGCATGGCCTGACGATACCGGACAGCGCCTGCGGATACTGCGGGAATCACGTGTTATTGCCGACGATTTTATTTTTTACGACCACCACAAAGTGCCGATCTGGAATGTCGATACGCAAACGCTGCAGCACCGCGCCCAACAAAAAGGCGACCAGGGCAGCCTGTTTGAGTATCTCGACTGGATGATGAGCGCCAGCGCCAACTCCGCGGCCAGCATGCTGATGAAACATATCATCGCCTTGCGGCATTTCGGCAAAGATTATCCGGTGAGCGATGCGGTCTTCGAGAAATTCTTTGAAACGCATCGTTACCATGCCCGCGGCGACCTCATGGATGCGGCATTGCGCGAGCCGCTGGCGGCGCTGGGCATCGCCGATAAAGACCTGCGCCAGGGCAGCCTGTTTACCCGCACCGGCAAGCAGCAGGTGCGCGGCAAACTCAGCTGGGGCACGCCGCGGGCGCTGGCTACACTCCTATATCAGCTGGAGCGCGGCGCGGTGGTGGATGAATTTTCAAGCCGCGAAATCAAGCGCATGCTGTATATGACACAAAAGCGCATCCGCTATGCATCGCACTCCGCATTACTCGACAGTGCGGTGTATTTTAAATCCGGCTCGCTTTATAGCTGCAAACCCGAGCCCGGCTTTGTTTGCAAAAAATACGCGGGCAACAAACTCAATCTGCTGACTTCAGCTGCGATTATTGAAGCGCCGGCACAGCAGCGACGGCGCCACTACGTGGTGACCGTGATGTCGAATGTGCTGCGCAAAAATTCCGCGTTTCAGCACCAGGCACTCGCTGCCAGAATTCACGCCCTGATGATGCAGGACGAGGACCTGCCAGTTGAATAAGAACTCCAGCCCTGCATTACGTGCGTCGTTTCTGTTCGTCGACTTTTTGCTGATTATTCTCGCCTACTATCAGATTAAACCCGCCAGTCGCTCATTGTTTCTGGAACATCTGTCCGCAGACATGCTGCCCTGGGTATGGATCAGCAGCGCACTTACCCTCGGCGCACTGATGCCGGGCTACCAATGGCTGGTGCGACGCTTTTCGCGCCACCTTATTGTCCTCGGTACGCTGATCCTGTTTGCGGCCTTGCTGCTGATATTCCGCGTACTGATGGAAAACAGCAACGCAACAATTGCCTTCACCTTTTATATCTTCGTCGACATCCTCAGTGTCGTTCTGGTCGAGCAGCTCTGGAGTATGACCAACAGCTCCTTTGCCAGCGTCGACGGTAAGCGCTGGTACGGCATCGTCAGCAGTGGCGGCCTGATCGGCGGCATCATCGGCAGCGCAACGGCTAACTGGATGATGACCTACACCGGCATGCAAACCGCCGATTTGTTAATCAGCGCAGCAGCCTTGCTCGGCCTGATATTCGCGCTATCCTTTGCGCTGGTGCGTATTGGTCTGCTGCAGGAACACGACATCGCGCCACCGGTACTCCCGGAATTTAAAAATAGCGCAGGCAACTGGCGTATTTTGTTTTCCAACCGCTATCTGACACTCATCGCCGCCTGCCTGTTAGTCGCGCAGCTGGTCAGCCCGATTGTTGAGTATCAGTTTCTGAGCATGGTTGAGCGTAACTACACCGACCGCGACGAGCGCACCGCCTTTCTCGGCTTGTTTTTGAGCGCCATGAGCGCGTTGGCGCTGGGCATCAACCTACTTATCACACCGGTTATCCATCGGTTTTTCGGCGCGATCGGCGGTCTTTTGCTGCAACCTTTCCTGATGATGGTTTTTGCGTTTGGCTTCGCGATCAATGCAACAACATCGGCAGTGATGGCATTGCGCCTGGCTGATAAATCACTGGCCTATTCTATTACCCGCGCGTCCCGCGAACTGCTATACATACCGATAGACTCGGTCACCATCTACCGTGCCAAGGCCTGGATCGATATGTTCGGTTACCGCTTGTTTAAGATTCTCGGGGCCTTGGTCATTCAGCTGTTTACGGTGTGGTTGCCGGTTCATCTGGGGGCAGAGGACTTAACCTGGGTAGTCGTTTTAGTTTGCGCTTTCTGGATACTATGCATACTGACGCTGCGGCACGCGTATGCGCTGCTGGAACAACTCGAAACGAGATCAGCCGTCGAAGAACGGGTGGGAACTATCGTTTAACTGCGACTACCGACAGCCGAGACTTTCGCGGTACGTGTGCCGGCCTTATCAAAAATAATATCGTCCATTTCGACAATAATATCCGACAACCAGGCACCGCCCTTTTGCGAGTTAGCTATCGCAACCGCAATATATTTACGCCCGTCGCGTTCTACTACCGCACCATCGGCGTGGTAGGTGCGCCAGGAACCTGATTTACGATAAATCTTGGACCCGGGCCGGTTATTGCTCAGCCCTTTAACAAATTTATGATTGATAGCCGGGCGCGACATGATTTCCTTCATCTCGGCGCTCAGCTCCGGTGAGACCAGCTGACCGGTTTCCATCAGGTATAAAAAGCGCGCCACCTGCATTACTGAGGCGCCGTGCGAAATACCGTGCAAGGGATCACGCTTCCAAGTGTCCTTCTTTGCATACGGCTTGCCGACCCACAGGCCGCCGTTGTGCTCGCGGTCATACAATCCGTAAGCGTCGGACTGCAGCACACGCGCCAGATATGCCGGCCCGACCGCCTCGTACATCGCGGTGGCCGCGCT
Source organism: Spongiibacteraceae bacterium (assembly GCA_041622815.1). Classification (GTDB taxonomy): domain Bacteria; phylum Pseudomonadota; class Gammaproteobacteria; order Pseudomonadales; family Spongiibacteraceae; genus JBFJYC01. Next base: position 8,340 of record JBFJYC010000008.1, read on the forward strand.
GTTCGATGAGTTGCGGATCATCCGGGTCAGCTGATTGCGGGTGTCAGCATTCAACTGCATACCGCCGTCATGAATCTTCTGAAATGCACCCAAAAGAATACCGATCTTCGGCAGGCTCGCCGCGTACATCATATGATCAGCGTTAGCCATGGCGACACGCGGCGAAGCACTGTCGGTTACATCGACCAGGGCCAGTGACAACTGCTTGTTCCTAACCGCCGCCTGCAGACCCATATCACGGATAACCGAATCGAGCGCCTTTTGCAGACGCGCATCACCGGCCTCACGTAACTCAGGGTAATCAGCGTGGTGACGTGACAGATCGCTGATGTCCGCCGGTGCAATAATCGCAGTCTGACCGTGACCGAAACCTTTAGCGGACTTGTCTACGTCATGACTCTGGTGAGGTGCCGCGAATGCCGGTGTATGACAAAAAGCCACCGCCGCACCGAAAGCAGCCAGCAGCAATTTGCGCTGCAACTTGAGTCCGTAAGCGAGCTGTGCGCTGGTGACAATCCCGATATCCATCAAAATATTTCCCAGCGGCTTGCCGGTGCGGCGCTGCACCACCAGCGCATCATCGAGCTGTTGATTGTTGATATCGCCATGCTCGACGAGCAAGTCGCCGAGGCGGACTTTAGCGGCAGCGCGGGATTCGAGGTCGGGCTCGGCCGGCATATCCATACAAGCTTGCGCGAGCTGCTCATCGATAACATCATGCTCCAACAGCAGCTCAACAAACTCGGCACGCCCGGCCGGCTGCGCAGCGAGAATCTTGCGCAATTGCGAACGCTTGATGCAGTGGGTCGCCACCAGTCGCTCACCGATGTTGTCGTTGCCGTCAGCAGCGAGATGCAAAGCGTCAGGCACACTGTCGAGCAATCGCTGAATGCGAAGCACCGCAGCTTCTTCCTGTTCGTTAAGTACACCCTGTTCGCGGAGAATATCGGCGAGCTGATGCCCCTTGTTAATTTTTTGTAATTCAAGGGCCTGTTCTACTTGTCGGCGGGTTGCGAACTCGCCATCGACGAGTAATTCCCCTAATCTTCTGTGCATGGTGGGTTGTCCCGGCGCTTGGTCGACAATTAACCACCACTTTAGCAGAACACCGGCGAGACTGTTTGCGACCTTTATCCCGCATCCCCTTGCCTCGACATGTGCTGCCCTGCGTAAAAATACTTATATACCCGACTCTAAGTCAAGTAAACGGTTGATTTCCATGTTTAAAATTACAAAAAATCCTGCTTACGGCAGCGGCCGCTTCCGCCGCGCAATCCGCCTGACCGGCAGTACAGGCCGCGTAACCGGCGAACTGGAGGACGATTGCCATGGCTTCCGGGTCAATCTGCGCCACGATGGTGTCCGGGTGACTGAAATCAGCGGCCAGGCATTACGTATTCCGATGACCACCTGCAGCGGTGCCAGCGAACCGTTAAAAGCCCTGACCGGGATCCCCATCGACACCGATGCGTCAGCCATCGTTTCGCAGGTAGACCCGCGCGCCAACTGCACCCATATGTATGATCTGGCCGTGCTCGCCATCGCGCACGCCAATCGCGGCACTTGCGTGCGGCGTTACGATGTCACGGTCGAAGATGACTGCGGCGACGGCAGCGAACTGATTGTGCGCCGCGACGGCGATGTGATTCACCATTGGCTGGCGAAAGACTACGCCATCGCCGAACCCGCAGAATTCGCCGGCAACCCGCTGATGCAAGGCTTCGCGGCCTGGGCCACTAAGCACTACAGCGGCGAGGAGCGCGAAGCGGCGTTTGTCGGGCAGAAGGGTTTCTTCGTGTCGCGGGCGCGTGAATACGATATGAATGATCTCAGCGGCCATGAAGCGCGGGATGTGCCCCACCAAAAAGGCGCCTGCTATTCCTATTCAGCGCCGCAGGTTGATGTCGCGGTGCGACTGGCCACTGTGCGGGATTTCAGTGACACACCGGAGCGTTTGTTGCAGTTTGTGGATGCAATGAGCTGATCTTGCATTGAAGCCGGCCACAGCCACAAGCGCCGGCCGCATCGACCGCAACTCCGGCAATCCACTCAGCGCTGCGAAACTCGCTGCGCTCAGACAGTCCTCGCGAAAGCCTCTGAGCTCCTTGCCTGCGTTAATCGCGTCCTGACTGATTCAGCTGGCACTTCTGACTGCGGCCTTGGTCTGCGCCGATTCCATAATGCGGGGTTAGCGCAATCGTTAGGCACGGCGCTGAGCTGTGGTGCACGGGACAATCAGGGCGCGCTTTGAGCACCGGCTGCGTGTTCGTGTTTTGCGAGGAAGTGTCTGAGCGCTTCCCAGCGAGTTGTCCGAGCGTCGAACACGCAGAAGGTGCGATTGCGATCGTCCCGGGTGCCGCAGCTCAGCTTCGGGCCGGATTAGAGAAACGATCGAGTGCCCGCACGACGGGCCGGACTTATGAAAACTAAACCTTGGCTAAGCGCTCCGCAGTAGTCTTCTCAAACTCACCCTTCTCAAAAGTCATCACCGCCTTCCACCACAGGTTCGGTGCCAGCTCATGCCAGATACCGAGAAAACGTGCCTCACCCGGGTAAATAATCGACTTGCCTTTCGCCATGCCTTTCTCGATGGCATCAACGATTTTTTCCGGATCGGCGAGGCGACCGGTGGTTTTGGCCTGCTGAATCGCCAGCGATGAATCCTGCTGCAAGGCCTGATCGACCAACGGCGTATTTACCGCCGGCGGGCAGATCAGGTGCAGCTTCAATGAAGAGTGCGCGACTTCGCGGGTCAGGATTTCCATATAGGAATTGACCGCCGCCTTGGCTGCGCAATAGGCACCCATCTTCGGCACCGGTGCTTTGCCGGCAATGGAGCCGAACACCACAATCTCACCCGAATCGCGGCGCAGCATATCGTGCAATACCGCGTTGACCAGATTCAGCGTGCCGCCGTAAACAATTTCGGTAAGCTTCATCACATCTGCAGCGGAGTGATTAACCAGCGCCCGCGACGGCATAATCGCTGCAGCGTGCACTAAACGATCAACCGGCCCGAGGTCGGCAACCACTTCCGCGACCCGTGCTTTCACCTCCTCTTCCGAGGCAACATTGCAGGTGTAAGCAGTGATCAGCGCAGGCGCGAACTTCACCGTTTCGGCAAGGCCCGCTTCATTGAGGTCAAAAATGGCGACCTTGGTACCGCCGGCGGCCAGACGCTTGGCCATAATGCGGCCCATGCCGCTTGCGCCGCCGGTGACCAGTGCAACTTTGGGTTGGGACATGATGCTATTACTCGTTAGTTAGAATTAATGCCGAGACGATGGCGAAAGCGGCGCCGAAATACAATTTACAGACCGGCCAGCGCTGCTATCAAAACCGCTACATATAATTTATTTACTTATCTTTCAAATGCTTAGCGTGATTCGCATACCAGTTCACCGCCTCCTGCAACTCCACTTCCACCGCTTGCGGCTGCCAACCCAGCTCCCGCACAGCCTTGCTGTGATCCAGCTTCGGCAAAATCCGCATCAGATTCAGTGACGACCGGGACAACCGGTTGTCGCGGTTCAGCAGCGCACCCGCGATATCGCCGATGGTGGCAATGGTATAGGCCAGCCAGTCCGGTACGCAGCGGCTCGGCGGATCGATTCCGGCCAGATCCGCAACAATATGGAAGTGCTCCTTCATGCTCAGAAAGCGCTCGCTGATGATGTAGCGCTCACCGGTGCGGCCGCGCTCCGCGGCAGCGATCAGCCCGCGGGCCGCGTCCTTAATGCCGACGCTTTCGGCACCGCCGTTAAAGTACACCGGCATATTGCCACTCATTACATCGATCACAAAACTCTTGCCGTGGGGCGTCGGCTGAAAATCTTCGGCGCCGTAGGTATTAGATACGCAACAGGCAACACCGGGCACACGGCCGTCGCGGGCATACTCCAACACCATGTTTTCCGCAGCGACGCGGCTGCGCACATAATGCGGCGCGCGGTCATCCCAGTTAAACTCATCGGCTTCGGTGGAGGGTCCGTGCTCGTTTAGCCCAATCGTGACCAAAGTGCTGGTAAATACAAATTTCTCCAGCTCGCAGCCGGCGACGATATCGAGTACTTTTTTTAATTCTTCGACGTTGGTTTTCCACAGCGGCGAGTTGTCCCGCAACCAGGACCGCGCATCGACAATGCAATAAAACACATAGCGCACATCGCTCAGCGCATCGCGCAATGTCTGCTCATCAAAGGGCGTGCCTTCGCGGCGCTCAATGGCCAGCCCTTCAAGCGCCTCGGTGCGGCTGCCCTTGCGCACCAATACCCGCACATCGTTGCCCTGCGCCACTAACTGCTTGGTGACATGGCCACCGAGAAAGCCGCTTGCTCCCAGCACAAGACACTTACCGTCCAACATGGTGAACTCCCTTTATTTTTGAACGCGGTCATGATGTTTGACCCGGCCGCCGCAAACCTGCCGACTCAGGAAAGACGGCGATGTTAGCAGTCGCCGGTTGCTTTGCAATGTCGTGACCGCGTATAAACAGGTCCCGGCCCGTGTCAGCAGCAGATATGTCAGAGATCTCACCCCCAAACCACAGCGCTTTATACGCAGCGATGCACACGGCCGTCGAGTTGCAGCGCGGCGTCAGGGTCAGCCACGGCCCCGTCAACGCCGAGACCCGCATTCACCGGCTGGCGCGGCTCTACGCGCTGCTGAGCGATAACAAACAAACATTGATCGATACGATTCAGGCGGACTTCAGTCACCGCAGCTACCACCAGACGCTGATGAGTGATTTTTACGCCACTATGCACGCCATCCGTCACGCCCAGCGGCGCGTCAGAAAGTGGATGAAACCGGAGAAACGCAACCCCGGCTTTCCGATGAGCCTGTTCGGCGCCCGCGCCCACGTGCGTTATGAAGCAAAAGGCGTGGTCGGCATCATGGGTACCTGGAATTTTCCGATTAACACGGTGTTCGCACCGCTTGCCGGTGCCTTTGCCGCAGGCAACAGTGCGGTGCTCAAATTCTCAGAGATCACACCGCTGACCGGCGCGCTGCTCGAATCATTGACCGGCGACTATTTCACGCCGATGGAGCTGGCCGGCTTCAACGGCGATGCCGAAGTCGGTGCCGACTTCGCGTCACTGCCGCTGGACCATTTACTGTTCACCGGCTCCGGCGCGGTCGGCAAGCAGGTTATGATCCGCGCCGCCCAGAATTTAACACCGGTAACCCTCGAACTCGGCGGCAAGTCGCCGGTTATTATCAGCCGCCGCTGCGATCTCGACGAGGCGGTACTGCGCATCGTATCCGGAAAAATGCTGAACGCCGGCCAGGTCTGCCTGTCACCGGATTATGTATTTGTGCCCCGTGAATGGCGCGACACCTTTGTGCGCCTCTACGAGGAAACCATCGAGCGGCTGTTCCCGACGCTGCTCGACAATCCCGATTACTGCGCGGTGGTCAACCAGCAACACTTCAACCGGCTCAACGATTTAATTAACGATGCCGCCGCCAGCCGCGCCGAGGTGCTGCGCATCAATCCCGCCGGCGAAGACTTTGATGCAGTGCCCGGCAACCGCAAAATGAAGCCCGCGGTGATTATCGAGCCGACCGAAAACATGCGGGTGATGCGCGAGGAAATATTCGGACCGGTGCTGGTGGTGAAGGCTTACGACGAATTCGAGCGCTGCATTGCCTATATCAACGAGCACCCGCGACCGCTGGGACTCTACTATTTCGGTGACGATCCCTACGAGTTAAAACTGGTACTCGACCATACCCACTCCGGCGGCGTCACTATCAACGATGTGATGTCCCATGTGAGTTGCGAAGATTTACCCTTCGGCGGCACCGGCGCCAGCGGTATGGGCAACTACCACGGCTTTGAAGGTTTCAGAACTTTCAGCCATGCGCGGGCAGTCTACCGCCAGTCCAACAAAAATCTCGCCGCGCTGGCCGGCATGCTGCCGCCCTATGATGAGAAGTGTGAAGACCGCCTGAATTCGATGACCAAATAAACCGGCGATATTTTCCCGATCCGTCACGTGGAATGGGAATGGGTACAGGCAAGGCCTTCTATTTTAATACGGCCCGACGCTGAGCTGCGGCACCCGGGACGGTCGCAATCGCACCTTCTGCATGTTCGACGCTCGGACAACTCGCTGGGAAGCGCTCAGACACTTCCTCGCGAAGCACGAACACGCAGCCGGCGCTCAGCGCGCGCCCTGATTGTCCCGGGCACCACAGCTCAACGCCGCTCCTACCTTTTGCTCTAACCCCACATTATGGAATTGGCGCAGACTAAGGCCGCAGTCAGAAGCGCTGGCCGAATCAATCAGGACGCGCTTAACGAAGGCAAGGAGCTCAGAGGCTTTCGCGAGGACTGTCTGAGCGCAGCGAGTTCCGCAGCGCTGAGCGGATTGCCGGAGTTGCGGTCGATTCGGCTGGCGCTTGTGGCTGCGGCCGATTCCGGCGTGCGATGTAAGGGCCTTAACTACTCCGAAGATAAGAACCAGATTAGTCAGAAAGCCCGCGCACCGGCAGCAACGCGCCGTGAATTGCCCGCGCCGCGTCGGAGCCGAGGAAACAGATGACACTGGCCAGATCCGCCGGCGCCACCCACTGACTGTAATCTGCATCCGGCATATCCGCGCGGTTGCGGGGGGTGTCGATAATGCTCGGCAATACCGCATTGACGTTGATGCCCTTGTCGCGCACCTCTTCCGACAGGCTTTCGGTCAGGCGCATCACCACCGACTTGGAGGCGCCGTAGGCGCTCATATTGGCCTGGCCTTTCAGCGCACCGAGGGCGCCGATATTGACGATCGCACCGCGGCCGCGCTTGAGCAGCGGCGGTACCGCCGCGCGCAGCACGCTGTGCAGCGTCTGCACATTGATATTGAACATCGCGTTCCAGTCGGCGGATGAGACTTCCCATACCGTGGGGCCCATATCGAAACCGCCGGCGAGATTGAAGACACCGTCGAAATCACCCAGATCCGCAAAGAACGCCTGCATCGCCGCCTCGTCGGCCAGGTCCAGCGCAACACGCTCGACGCCGTCTGCACCCGCCGCATTGGCTTCATCAACCGCGATATCGACCAATACCACCGCCGCGCCCTGTGCCACCGCGTATTCCACGACGCTGCGCCCGAGCCCGCCGTTGGCGCCGGTAATTACAATTCTCTTGCCTGCTAAATCCATAGTCGTTGCTCTTTGAAATGCTTAAGTGTGGAAGTCGCGGCGCATGTTATCCGCTACACTGCGATTCACAAAATTCAGGACCTGTTTCATGAGCAAGCTGCCCGTTTTGAGCCCCGAAGACCGGGAATATATCGACTTTATCGCCAATCGCCTCGGCATTGAGGCTATCGGACGGCATATTCTGCTGTGCGCGGACCAGACCGAAGCGAAATGCTGCAGCAAAGAGCAGGGGCTGGAGTCCTGGCAGTTTCTGAAAACACGCCTGCGGGAACTTGAACTCGACACCAGCGCGCAGGTATTTCGCAGCAAGGTGAACTGCCTGCGCATCTGCCGCGGCGGGCCGATCGCCCTCGTCTATCCCGATGGCGTCTGGTACCACTCCTGCACGCCTGAAGTGCTGGAAAAAATTATCCAGCAACATCTGATCGGCGGTGAACCGGTAGCCGAGTACAGCTTCGTGCAGTCACCGCTGAAACCGGCATAATACGCAGCCGAACTGCCGGACCGTTTCGCGGTCATAGTCGCGGTTTGCCTCGTTAATCAATAATTTACAACCCAACATTACGGAACACGCTATGAATAGCCAGTCGCCGCTTCTGGAACTGAAGCAATGGATGAGCTCACAGATTGTCGGTCAGGAACGGCTGATCGACCGCATTCTTATCGCCCTGCTCGCCGACGGTCACCTGCTGGTGGAAGGCGCGCCGGGGCTGGCCAAAACCAAGGCCATCCGCGCCGTAGCCAGCGGCATGGACGCGACTTTTCAGCGCATTCAGTTCACCCCGGACCTGCTGCCGGGTGACGTCACCGGCACCGATATTTACCGCCCCGAAAAAGGTGAATTCGAATTTCAGCCCGGACCGATATTCCACAACCTGCTGCTCGCCGATGAAATAAACCGCGCACCCGCCAAAGTGCAGTCAGCGCTACTGGAGGCGATGGCCGAGCGTCAGGTCAGCGTCGGCAACAATACCCGCAAGCTGCCGGAACTGTTTATGGTGATGGCGACCCAGAACCCGCTGGAACAGGAAGGCACCTATCCGCTGCCCGAAGCCCAACTCGACCGTTTCCTGCTGCACGTGCTGGTGGACTACCCCGACGTGAAAGCGGAGCTGGAAATTATGCGGCTGGTGCGCCGCGAAGCGTCGGGCATCTCCCATGCGCCCTCCAGCCTGTCGCCCATCACACTGATGAAAATGCGCAGCGAGATTCTGCAGCTACATATGGCGGAGTCGGTGGAGGAATATATTGCGCAATTGGTGGTCGCGACACGCAACGCCGGAAAATACGACCCGCGCCTCGGCGAATGGATCGAGGTCGGCGCCAGCCCCCGCGCCAGTCTCGCGCTGGACCGCTGCGCGCGCGCCGTCGCCTGGCTCGACCAGCGCGACTTTGTCACCCCCGATGACGTACAGACCATTGCCCACGATGTATTGCGCCACCGCCTGATACTGAGTTTTGCCGCCGAAGCTGACGGCGTCAGCCGCAATCAGGTTATCGATCGTCTGTTGGAGCTGGTCCCGGTCGCGTGAGCAAACCGTCGCCGAGTTCACAGCGCCTGCACAGCCCGGCAAAGGGCACCGAGGTGACACAAAAGCAGCTTATCGAGCTGCGCTTTGCCGCCGCCTCGCTGCTGCGCCATGACCGCACCCGCAAAGTCGCCTCCACCCTTGGCGGCCATCGTTCACGCCTGCGCGGCCGCGGCCTCGAATTTCAGGAAGTACGGCAGTATCAGGCCGGCGATGAAATCCGTCATATCGACTGGCGCGTGACCGCACGCACTTCGGTCGCGCACACCAAGTTATTTCAGGCCGAGCGCGAACGCCCGGTAATTCTATGCCTGGATCAGAGCCGCTCGATGTTCTTCGGCAGCCGCTGCTGCATGAAGTCGGTGGTTGCGGCGATGGCAGCCGGTGCGCTGGCCTGGGCGGCGCTGGAGCGCAGCGACCGTGTCGGCGGACTCGTATTTAATGATAGCGAACACACCGAAGTCCGGCCCCGCAACAGCCGCCGCGCGGTGCTGCACCTGCTGAACACGATGACCGGTTACAACCGCGCCCTCAGCGCCGCCACCGCCGCAGAACAATCCGGGCAGCTGGCCCGCAGCCTCGAAGAATTGCGCCGCACCACCAGACCCGGCAGCACGGTTTACATTATCAGCGATTTTTATGATTTCGATGAGGCGGCGCGACGGCAGCTGCATAATATCAGCCGCCACAACGATGTGATCGGCGTCGTGATCAGCGACCCGATGGAAGCAGCATTTCGCTGGCACGGCGACTTCAGTGTCAGCGACGGCGAAAACGTGCGCCACCTGTCGGCCAATACGCAGCTGCGCCAGTGGTTTAACGAGCATATCAGCGGCCGCTTCGAAGCGCTCACCGCCGAGTTCCGTCAACTCGGTGTCACACCGCTGCAGCTGCACACCAACGACGACTGGCTCGAAGTATTACGCGCGGGGCTGCGCCACTGATGCCGCAGCCGGTCACACCACCGCTGATGCCACCCGCTGCGAATCCGGGAATGATGCCGAACGCCATGCCCGGCGCCACCGGCGCGCCACAGCTGCAGGACCCGCTGACTCAATTGCGGGACATTCATTTACCGGAAGCGATCAGCGCCTGGCCACCGGCGCCCGGCTGGTGGGTGCTCGCTGCGCTGATTATTATCTGCATGACCGGCGCTGTATTGTGGTGGCGCCACTACCGCCGCAAAAACGCCTGGCGCCGGGAAGCCATTGCGCAACTCGATACCATTGACGCCAGCGCCGCGACGCCCGCTGAACTGCAGGCGTTTAATACGCTGCTGCGACGCAGCCTGATCAGCGCCGGCGATAGCGGCGCCGCCAATCTCAGCGGCAGTCGTTGGGTGGCGCATTTGCAATCCGCCGGTCTGGAAGTGCCCCATGCCAGCCTGCTTGACGACGCGCCCTACCGCGATGCGCTGACCGACGAACAGAGCCGGCTAACCCCGGAGCTGATCGCCAACGGCAAACATTTTCTACGCCGCTATAAAGTCACGGAGAAACCGGCATGATCGAACTGATCTGGCCCTGGGTTTTCGTGCTGGCGCCGCTGCCACTGATCGTTATGTTGTTGCCCGGCGGTCAGGCCCGGCAACAGGCGGCGCTGCGCATTCCGTTTTACCGGCAACTCGCCGACGCCAAAATCGGCAGCAGCGCCAGCGCCCCCAAGCAACAATGGTTGCCGCTAGTCCTGCTGTGGCTGGCGTGGTTGTGCCTGCTGCTGGCCGGCGCGCGCCCGGTGTTAATCGGCGAACCGACCGCGATTCCCGCAACCGGTCGTGACCTGCTGCTGGCAGTGGATATCTCTGGCAGCATGGCGCAGGAAGACATGGTGATCGAAGGCAATTCGATCCAACGTATCACCGTGGTCAAAGCCGTCGTCTCCCAGTTTCTGGCGCAACGCGAGGGCGACAAAGTCGGTTTGATTCTGTTCGGCAGCGAAGCTTACCTGCAGGCGCCACTCACTTTCGATCTGGCCACTGTCGGCACCCTGCTCAACGAAGCGCGCATCGGTTTTGCCGGCAAAAGCACCGCCATCGGCGATGCGCTGGGACTGGCAGTCAAACGACTGCAGTCCCGGCCGGAAGCCAGCCGCGTTGTCGTACTGCTCACCGACGGCGCCAACACCTCGGGTGCGATCGCGCCGCTGCAGGCAGCGAAACTCGCCGCCCAAGCCGGTGTAAAAGTGTACACGGTCGGCATCGGCGCCGACATTATGGAAATCCCCGGACTGTTCGGTAGCAGGCTCGGCGCGCGCCGGATCAATCCCTCCGCCGATCTGGATGAAGTCACCCTCACCGAAATTGCAGCGCTGACCGGCGGCAAGTACTACCGCGCCCGCGACCCGAAAGAACTGGTTGAAATCTACAACACCATCAGCACCCTCGAGCCGGTGGACCAGGATGAAGAAATTTTCCGCCCGCAGAGCTCGGTGCTGCACTGGCCGCTGGCCGCCGCGCTGCTGATGATGCTGATACTGGCGGTGGCGCAGGCCGAGTTTCGCGGCGACCGGGCGGTGGCGCGATGACACTGTTTGACGGGCAACTGCATCTGTTGCGACCGGAATGGTTGTGGTTGCTGCTGCCGGCGCTGATTGTTTGTGCGCTGCTCTCGGCACGCACCCTGGCGCGCCATGACTGGCAGCGCGATATCGACCCGGATCTACTGCCGCACTTACTGGTTGGCAACAGCTCGGTGCGCAAACGCTGGCCGCTGCTGATCACGGCCTTGGTCGCCGCCGTGCTCGTCACAGTGGCGGCCGCCGGCCCGAGCTGGACCAAAATCGATGTGCCGGTGATGAAGCCCGCCGATGCGGTGGTGATCCTGCTCGACGCCTCGCCGTCCATGCTCGCCGAAGATGTCGCGCCGTCACGGATGCAACGCGCACGTTTCAAGCTGGCGGATTTATTGCGCGAACGCCGCGAAGGACAAACCGGTCTGGTCGTCTACGGCGGTGATGCCTTTATTGTCGCGCCGCTCACCGATGACAACAAAACGCTGCTCAACCTGCTGCCGCAACTCGGCCCCGAACTGATGCCGGTTGCCGGCAGTAACCCGAAAGCCGGCCTCGAACTGGCGCTACAACTTCTCGACAGCAGCAATCAAAGCGGCGGCCGTATTCTGTGGATCACCGATGGCGTCACCGAACCGCAGGTACAGGGCCTGATCGACGCCCTCGGTGCCAAACGCCGCAGTATCACCATACTTGGCGTGGGCACCGATCGCGGCGCACCGATTCCTGCCGACGAAGGCGGCTTTCTGAAAACCGAGGACGGCGAAATTATAGTCGCTGCACTCGATGACCGTTTGCTGCGGCGCATCGCGAAAAGCAGCGGCGGCCGCTATGCACGACTGGAACTCGGCAACGACGATCTGGCGGCACTACTCGAACCCGCTGACACCGGAGATTCGGTCAACGTGGCCAGAGATTTCGACCAATGGGACGACCGCGGCTGGTTGTTTGTATTTGCCCTACTGCCGCTGTGCCTGGCCGGCTTTCGTCGCGGCTGGTTGCTCACCGCGCTGCTGTTTATCAGTGTGGCGCCGGAGCCGGCCTACGCTATGGAATGGGACTCACTCTGGCAGAGCCGCGATCAACAGGCCGCCGCCGCGATGGAGAAAGGCGCCCACGCCAAAGCCGCCGAATTGTTTGAAAATAAAGAATGGCGCGCCGCGGCGCAATACCGCGCCGGTGATTTTGAGGCCGCCGCAAAAACCCTTGAAGGGCTGGATTCCGCGCGCAGCCATTTTAACCGTGGCAATGCACTGGCTCAGCAGCGCGACCTGCCCGCAGCGATCGCAGCTTACGATGCGGCGCTAAAAATCGACCCGGACAATGAGGACGCGCAATTCAATAAAGCCCTGCTAGAGGAATTCCTCAAGCAACAACCGCCGCAGGATCAAAACCAGCCCTCCGACCAGAACGACGAGCAGAATAAAGACGGCGAGCAAAAGGACAAGCAGGAACAGAGTCAATCAGACCAAAAGCAGCCGGGCGAAAACCAGCAACAGCAATCATCAGACGCACAATCGCAGGACGCCGAATCTGACAAGGGCGAGCCGGAAGATTCACAGCAACCGCCGGAGCAGTCAGAAAGCGAACAACAGCAGGCCGAGCGTGAACAGCAGCAGCGTGAAGCTGAAGAACAGTACCAACAGGCGGCGGCTGAGGCGCAACAGCAGGAAGGTGAGCCCGGAGAGCAACAGGCATTACTACAGGCCGAGGAGGACGAATCCCTGACCGAGGAAGAGCAGGCACTGGAACAATGGCTGCGTCAGGTGCCCGACAACCCCGGTGGCTTGTTAAAACGTAAATTCAGACACCAACATTTGCAGCGCCGCGAGCAGGGCAGCGACCCCGATCGCCGCGATATCGCGCCCTATTAATCAGGTTTATTTTGCAATGCTAAACTTTTCTTTGCCCCGCCTCGCCCCCTGGTTGCTACTGCTGTTCACCTGCCTGCCGTTGCATGCCTTCGCGCTGGTCACCGCCAGCGTTGACCGCACGCAGGTATCACTGGAAGAAACCCTGACCCTGACCATCAGCGTTACCGACAGCAAAGTTGACGGCAAACCCGATAGCACCGTGCTGCAAAACAGCTTCGAAATTCTCAGCCAGCAGCAGAGCAATCAGACGACCTATATCAACGGCGCTTTTACCAACAGCAAAAAATGGGTCTATGTACTGGCACCGAAACGCGCGGGCACTTTAACCATTCCGCCGATCAGTCTCGGCCGTGAAAAAACCCGCAGCATTAAAATCAATGTGGCCAAACCTGCGCCGCGACCAGCGGGACAGGAGGATATATTTGTTGAGTCCTCGATCAGTGCTGATGAAGTCTGGGTGCAGAGCGAACTGGAGTTTGTATTCAAGCTATTTACCGCCGTCACCTTCCGTGAGGCGAGCCTCGAAGATATCAAGCTGGACGATGCCATTGTGCAGCCCGGCAAGGAGAGCCAGTACAACACCCGCGTCAACGGCCGCTACTATCAGGTTATCGAGCGCCGCTACAGTATCTTTCCCCAGTCCAGCGGCACCCTCGAGATTCCTTCGATTCTGTTTCAGGCCAGCGTCGACGACTACGGCAACCGCCGCTCGCTGCTGGCACCGGGACGGCTGGTGCGCAAGCGCAGCCAGCCCTACTCGGTAACAGTCAAAGCGGCCCCCGCTGAATTTGCCGGCAAGCGCTGGCTGCCCGCACGCGATATGAAGATCGCGGAAACCTGGAGCGATGACCCGGAAGCCCTGCGCACCGGCCAGTCGATTACCCGCACCCTCACCATCGAAGCCGAGGGCTTGCTCGCCGCGCAGCTGCCGCCGCAGAGTGCGCCGGATGTCGACGGCCTGAAGATTTACCCCGACCGCGGTGAAACCGAAGACCGCGACGGTGACGGCGGCCAGACCGGCATCCGCATCGAATCTCAGGCCATGATCCCGACCCGCGCCGGTGACATCACCCTGCCGCCGATTGAGATTGTCTGGTTCAACACCAAAACCGGCCGGACCGAAACCGCCAGTCTGCCGGCGCGGAGTTTAAAGGTCATTGCTGCTGCAGGCACAAGCGCAAACCCCGCCAGTGGCAGCGCAGTCACCGCAACGCCGGTGACGCAAACAGCCACGGGCAGTCCTGTCGCCTCAACAACCGGGAATATGGCATGGATTGTTCTGAGCGCTGTGCTGGCGCTGCTGCTATGTGCCAGCAACCTGCTGTGGTGGCGTCGCAGCCGCAACAATTCAGCTGATACACGCGCTGAAGAAACCGCGGACAAAGCTGAAGCGAAGCAGCTACGAAAAGATTTGTTTAAAGCGATCAGCCGCGGCGACCTGCGGGCGGTGCGCAGCAATTTGTTGCACTGGGCCCGCGCTCACTACAGCGATGAATCGATTCTTACATTACGCGATGTCGGCGGCTTGCTACCCGGTATCGATGACGAGTTGCTCAAACTCGAAGCCGCGTTGTATTCCGACGACCCGGGCCGGGTCGGCAGTGTGGATTTGGCGGCCATAAAACACTGCGTGCAGAAACCACCGGCAGCGGACTCCGGCGCAAAAAAAGCATTCGGACTACAACCGCTTTACCGCGCGTAAGCATTTACCCTCTGTTGTTAGTCCGGATATGCGGCGCCCCCGCCTTGCCCTCACCGGGGGCTAGCTATCGTCAGCACTAGTGGTTTACCCTTAGGTCAGCGTCCGTGGCACTGGCCAAGCGCCATAGCGGGCAATAACAACTAACAATATTCGCTGCTCCCAGGAGACCGCTCCATGAAACCCGCCTCACTCTATGCATTGATTTTCAGCGCCGCCGTCTCCGGCCTCCACGTGGCGCCTGTCGCCGCGCAGGGCGAGCGCGTGATTGAAGAAGTTCTGGTCACCGCGCGGAAACGCTCGGAAACACTGCAGGACGTACCATTCTCAATCGCCGCAAAAACCGAGCAGCAACTGCGCAACTCCGGTGCCACCAATTTGCAGACAATGTCAGACAGCATTGCCGGCCTGACCGTGCAAGATCTTGGCCCCGGCCAGAGTCAGGTTGCTATTCGCGGCGTCTCGGCGGGACAGATTGTCCGCGACCAGCCCGGCGTGAAAGAGCAGGTAGGCGTTTATCTGGATGATTCGGTTATTTCTTTGTCGCTGTTTACACCGGATCTGGATTTCTATGACGTGCAGCGCGTGGAAGTACTTCGCGGACCTCAAGGCACGCTTTACGGGTCCGGCTCGCTGGCGGGCACTATCCGATACATCGCCAACAAACCCGACTTTGACGGCATATCCGGGTCACTGCAGGGCAGTGTCGAAAAAATTGAACGCGGCGACTTCGGTGGCGATGTAAAAGGTCATATCAATGTCCCCATCAGCGACACCGTCGCAGTCCGAGCGACTGCTTATACGACTCAATACGCCGGCTATATCGATGCCTTAACGCCGGACCGCACAACCATGCAACCAACAGGCAAGGTCGAGGAGGACGTCAACGAAGGCACTCGTGTCGGCGGGCGTATCGCCGTACTGATTGAGCCAAACGATCGCCTGTCGATTATGCCCCGCGTGATCTATCAGGATATTGACATGGACGGCTTCAACCGCGAGGACAGTTACAACATCCTGGCCAACCCGTTTACCTCCGCCGGTGGCACCGACTCCCGCGTACCCGTCCAGCTTGAGGAGTACCAGCAATATCGCCAACTCGAAGAAAGCTTTGAAGACGAGTTTTTGATGGCTGACGTACATGTAAACTATGATTTCGATAACGTGACACTGACATCGATCACTTCCTACACTGACCGGGACATCCTGGTAAAACGTGATGCAACCGCACTAACCGCAAGCATCACCGGTGGTAGCGCAGGCGACCCGCAGTCTGTGTATACATTGGATGCGCCTTTGCTGGATAGCACCGAAGTTGAGATGACCACACAGGAGTTCAGGCTCACTTCTACCGGCGACGGCCCCTGGCAGTGGGTAGGCGGTGTTTTTTACACCAATATAGAACGCGACTACGCACAGTCACTTGTAGTGGCAGGTTACCAGGCAGGCGGCGGAGCATTCGGCGGAGCGCCGCAAACTCTATCGGGTCAGGATGAATTATTTTACTCCCGCATTCCCTACGAGTTTGAGCAGTATGCGGTGTTTGGCGAAGTCTCCCGGGATGTAACCGAACGCCTGAATATTACCGTAGGCGCCCGCTATTTCGATTTCGAAGAAACCCGGGAGTTAAATTTTGACGGTGCCTTTGTCGGCTCTACTGCGACGGTAGCGCAAAAAGGAAAAACCATGGCAATTCTTGAACTCAAAAACGTCTCGAAGTCCTACGGCGAAATGCCGGTTCTAAAAGGCATCGACCTCAGCGTGGCGACCGGCGAATTCGTTGTCATCCTCGGGTTTTCGGGCACGGGCAAGACCAC
>JBFJYC010000009.1:0-24633 GCA_041622815.1 Spongiibacteraceae bacterium
GCTGAAATGAGCGACAGCCAAGCGCAGCTGGCATTGCAGTATGCCCTCGAGCAGTTCTACTACCGCGAAGCGCGGATGTTGGATAACCGCCGCTACCAGAGCTGGCTGGCGCTGTGTCTGCCGGAAATCAGTTATTCGATGCCGGCGCGCGTCAATAAGCTGGTCGATAACCGCGAGAGCGGTCACGAGTCGATGATTAGTGTCGAGCGTGAGTTAGAAACCATTGAATCGGACGGTTCACCGATTCGTGATGAGGGCTATGCTCATCTGATGGTGCGTGTGGAGCGCAGTTTTAAAAAGAATGCCTGGGCGGAAAACCCGCCGGCCCGCACGCGCCGTATTATCGGCAATGTCGAACTATTGGAAGTCGACGGGGACCGCTTGCAGGTGGTCAGTAATTTTCATCTGTATTACGCACGGCCCGGCAGCGCCAACTTTCTGTATGCCGGGCAGCGGCGTGATGTCCTGATGAAGACTGAAGACAGTTTTATGCTCGCCAAGCGGGAAATCGTGATGGACGTAGCAGATATTGAGCTGCCAACTTTGGGCTTGTTTTTCTAGGGTAATTTGCTGAGGGTTGAATCAGCCGGGATACTCTTCCGGTAAATCCATTTTCCATGGTGAGCCGTTCACGTGGCTGCCGCCGTCGACAAACAGTGTGTTGCCGGTAAGGTAGCGGGCGCCGTCGCTGGCGAGAAATTCCACTACCGGC
Organism: Spongiibacteraceae bacterium; assembly: GCA_041622815.1. Taxonomy (GTDB): domain Bacteria; phylum Pseudomonadota; class Gammaproteobacteria; order Pseudomonadales; family Spongiibacteraceae; genus JBFJYC01. The sequence goes on from JBFJYC010000009.1 coordinate 713, forward strand.
GCGATATCTTGTTCGGGATCACCGAAGTATTGCATCGGAATCGCCAGCCGCGATTGCTCGAGCATATCCGCCGCCACCTTCTCCAGTTCGATCATTGCCTCGGTGCGGGCCGCCGGGCAGACCGCGTTGCAGGTAATACCCTTGGCCGCCCATTCAACGGCTGCGGTGCGGGTTAATGTCCGCAGCGCTTCTTTGGCCATGTTGTAGTGCAGACTGAACATATGGGCATTGACGCCGTTCAGCGAGCAGAGATTGATAATGCGCCCGAACTGCTGCCGCTTCATGTGAGGGAAGCAGGCTTTCATGGCGTGTAAGGCGCCGTAGGTGCCGATTTTAAACGCGTCGTTAAGGGTTGCCTCGTCGAACCATTCAACTCGGGATAACGGCACTTTTGAGGACCAGGCGTTGTTGACCAGTACGTGAACCGTACCGAAATGCGCAATGGTTTGTCGCACCAATGCTTCGACCTGAGCCTGCTCGCTGACATCGGTCGGCACGAACAGTGTCTGTGCACCCAGTACTTCGAGCTCTGCGGCCACAGCACGACCGCTTTCAGCGTTGTATTCAGCGATGACGACATGGTCACCGGCTTTCGCGAAGCGTCTTGCTATGCCCCGGCCGATGCCGGCACCGGCACCGGTGACAATGACCACGCGCTGCTCAGTTCCGGCGCTGCGTGCCGCGTTTGCCATAGCCGGCCGGACTTAGTTTTGAGAGAGTTCCACGGAGGCGATCTGCGCCTGAAGCTTGCTGACAATTTCATCGATATCAGCTTCGTTCATCGGTCCGTCGTGACGGTAGCTGACATTGCCGCCGGTATCGACGATCATCACGGTGACGGTTTTCTTCGGCATTTTCCAGGCCTGCAAGCCGCGTGAACTATCATCGGCGATCAGCATCGCCTGCGGGTGCTGCTTCTTGTTCTTTTCAAGTTCGCCGGCAACCAGTCCGGCGGTGCCCCACAGTGCATCATCCAGATTGATAATAGTGACCGCGGTATGCTTATTCTGGTCCGGTTTGACACTCTCAAGGCGCTCTTTAAGCGGCTTGATGATCGAGTCGGAGGACATGCGGGCCGGCATATGGAATACCAGTGCCGGCTTGCCGGACGGGATTGCAGTGGTCGACCAGGGCGCATAGGACACCTTGTCATTATCGAGAATGATTTCGCCTTTCTCCGGAATGGCAACGGCGGGTAGCGGCTTGCCGATTTCGACGCCGGCGGCGGCCAGTGTGGCGCTGAGGCTGAGTGCGAGCGCGGTCATTAACTGCTTCATAATGAATTCCTTGGATGAGGGCTGTGTTTGCGATCACACATACTACAGCTTGATTTAGTCAGGTGGAATTCTAGCGGGGGTTTGATGAATGCTCGCTTAACGCCCGTACTGTCGGGTACCGATGGGGCTTAATAGGTAGAAATATCGGTAGTTCTGAGGCGGTTAGCGGGGAAATTCGGCGGCGTATTTTTCGATCCATTCCGCGGCGGCGGTTTCAGAGTCGATGACCCGGCCCTCATCGACGGCGACTTGCTGGCGGTAATGCTCGATATGGCACATTTGCTGGACCATGCGCATGGCGAAACGGGTGTCGTCATCGTCGAAGCGGATACCGACGTCATAGGCATTGTCGCAGCGGCGACACCAGACCACTGTGCCATCAGCTTCGAACTCGGGCTGACATACGGCGATACTCAGGTGTACATGTTTCCGCGGCTGAATAAAATGCGGCGAGCGAAGGCAGACCCCGCCCTCAGAGACATCGGTGAGTTCGTCAATCTCGGGCTCGGCATCGTCGACATCAACCGATATCGGAACCGCGGTGGGGTGGCGAATATATTCCCGCATGAGAACTCCTGGTCGCGCCAACTACCGGATAGCGCATTAGTCCGAGTATAGACACAAACCGGAGTATGTCGAAATAGCGGAAATCTAAGGTTTGAATGCGGTTAAAGCAGCGGCAAAAGCGCAGCCTACCAGCCTTATCTCGCGATTTATTCGCTCAGTATTAGCTTCCCTTCACCGTGGCTGCTCAGCGTGCCTAGAGCCACTGCAGCGGGGTAGCCGGCATCGCGCAGCGCACTGACACAGTCAGCGGCGGAAGCCGCCGGCACACAGGCCAGCAGGCCGCCGGAGGTTTGCGGATCAAACAGCAATTGATAGGCGGCGGTGGCGGTGATTGCCGGTGTTCCGGCAACAATATTGCCGAAACGCAGATTTTTGGGTTGCAGTGAGCTGGCCAGACCCTGTTCCAGTGCTGCCAGCGCGCCGGGCAGCGTGGGCATCAGCTTGATGTGTACTTCCGCATTCAGTTTCTGTCCGGCTAATAAACGCTGCAGATGGCCGGCAAAACCAAAGCCGGTAATATCGGTGCAGGCGGAGGCGTGGTGCGCTTGCAAAATTTCGGCAGCGGTGCGGTTGGATTGTGTCATCGAAGCAATCGCCGCCTCTATGTCACGACCTTTTGCGCGCAGCTGCTCGTGGGCAGCAAACAGCGTGCCGGTGCCCAGCGCTTTGGTAATGATCACGCTATCGCCGGCGGCGGCTGTTGATGCGGGGACGCTTTCGGAAACTGTGCCGTTGACCGCAAAGCCGACGCTCAGTTCGGCACCTTCACTGGTATGGCCGCCAAGCAAGGCGCAGCCATGGTCCTCAAAGACAGCGTTTGCGCCCAGCAGAATTTGTAGCAGATCCCGTTCGGTCAGTGCTTCAGCAGCCCACGGTAGCGTGATCAGCGCCTGCGCGCTGTGCGGTGTGGCAAACATCGCGAACAAATCGCTCAAAGCGTGTTCGGCACAAATTTTTCCGAGTAGCCACGGGTCATCCAGCAGCGTACGAAACTGGTCGACGCTCTGAACCAGCAAGTGGCCGGCACTGATTTTAATAATGCTTGCATCACCGCGCTGGGCGAGCCCGCTGATGACATCACTACTACTAACAGGACGAACGCTGTTTAATACCCGCTCCAGCACATCGGCGCCAACTTTGGCGCCGCAGCCGCCGCAATGCATGGCGTCGCCGCTGTCGGGAAGCGAAGGTGATGCTTCGGCGCGGGCCGGCATCGGCGAGGGCAGTGATTCAAACTGCGCCATAAAACGCCGGTCAATGCGATCTTTCCAGTGCCATACCCAGCGCCCGGAAAACGAGGGTAACAGGCTGTTTCTGCGGCAGCCCGCGGCGAATTCCCGACCAAACGCCAGCAGCGAAAGGTAGGCGCGTTGCGGCTTAAACTGCTGTAAAGACTGTCCCAGCAGCTGACGGTGCCAGTTTGTGTACAGCGTTTTAGCCTGCCGCACTGCGAATACGCCGGCGCGCGGTCGCGGCTGGTTTCGCTGCACCGCGATATCGCCGGCTGCGAAGATAAAGTCGTGGCTTTCAGACTGTAGCGCATCGTTGACTGCGATAAAGCCATCTTTGATTGCGATGCCTGCCCGCGCCGGCCAGTCGCTGGCGGCAGCATGGGTGGACCAGACCAGGGTATCAAAGGTCAGTGTTCCGTTGGGCTGAGCGCCGCTCCCGGACACAGATATTTCTCCTGCGGTGACAGTTGTAACGCGGGCGCGGTCAACAATTTGAATACCGTGTTCGCAGAGTTTTTTGCGGGTAAGCTTTTGCAGGCGGGCGGGATAGTGTTCCGGCAGTGCGGTGCCCGGGTGCACGATGGTAATCGCCGGCATCACGCTGATACGGACATCGCTTGTAAATGCGCAGTGCATGGCAAAAGCCAGTTCTACCGCGGCGGCGCCGCCGCCGACCACGAGCAAGCGATGTGCCTGGCTGCCCGGTTGTTGATTTTGCAGCGCCGCCAGCAACTTCCGCCAGCGGGGGTAAAACCCCGCAATCGGCTTGACCGGGAGCGCATATTCCTGCGCGCCGGGAACGCTGAGATCCGGTGCGATACCGCTGTTTATCGACAGCAGATCGAAACCCAATGGCGGCCGGTTGGGCAGCTGCACCGTTTTTGCGTCGGTATCAACCGCGATTACCTCGGCCTGAATAAACCGGGCGCCGGAAAATTTGCACAGACGGGCGAGGTCAATATGGGTTTCGTCAAATTGGTAGTTGCCGGCGATAAGGCCCGGTAGCATGCCGGAATAGGGGGTATCAGTCTGTGGCGAAATCAGCGTGACACGTACGCCTGATAGCGGTTGCATCGCCCACATGCGCAGTGCCAGTGCATGGCTGTGACCACCGCCGATCAGTACGAGGTCTTTCTGGTTTGCCGCGCTATTCAATGAGTAAAATGCCTGAAAATTAAGCCCTTAATCTAAAGCTTTATGGCGCGATAGGCTATAAAGTTGTGCGCATGCCGAATCGTAAGGTCAGCGCAGAAATCATTCCGGAAGCCGCTTTTGCGCGCCTTTTCATCGACAAAGTACCGATGATGGATGTCCGTGCACCGGTGGAATTCAACAAAGGCGCATTTCCGGCCAGTATCAATTTGCCACTGCTGGATGATGAGCAACGTCACGCAATCGGTATTGTTTACAAGGAGTCCGGGCAGCAGGCTGCGATTGAAGCCGGGCAGACAATGGCGACGCCGGCGGTACGCCGCCAACGCCTGGATAGCTGGCGTGAGTTTGTCGATGCCAATCCGGACGCCGCGTTGTACTGCTTCCGGGGTGGCTTGCGTTCGCAGATTACGCAGCAGTGGCTGGCTGAGGCCGGCATCGATATGCCGCTGGTGGCCGGTGGTTACAAGGCGCTGCGTCGGTTTTTGATTGATCAGCTCGAGCAGCTGCCAGCACAGCAAAAAATCATTGTGATTGCCGGGCGCACCGGCACCGGTAAAACAGAACTATTGCAACGACTACCGCACAGGCTGGATCTTGAGGGCCTGGCCCGCCACCGGGGCTCCAGTTTTGGTGCGGTACCGGGTCCGCAACCGCCGCTGATCGGGTTTGAAAACGCGATTGCGGTTGCGCTGCTCAGGCATCATCACCGCACACCGGAGCAGCCGCTTTTTGTTGAGGACGAGGGCAAATTGATCGGTCGCCTGCGGTTGCCGGCGGCGCTGGAAGCAGCGATGGCGCGGGCGCCGGTATGGCAACTGGAGTGTGCGCCGCAAGCGCGGCTCAGGCGGATTCTGGATGACTATGTGTTAGCAAACAGGGCACAAATGTCAGCCCCTGCATTCGCCGAATTTGTATTGGGCAATCTCGATCGTATCCGGCGCCGGTTAGGTGGCGTGCGCCACGCACAAGTGCGTCAAAGCTGGGTGGCGGCGTTGGCAATACTGGAGAATACAGGCAGTGCAGACGGCTTTAGCGATGGTATTAATACCCTGCTGCGTGAGTATTACGACCCGATGTATGATTACCAGCTGCGGCAGCGCGGCCGTGACGTATTGGTGACCGGTGATGCGGATACATTGCTGGTGCTTTCGCAGGGCAAGGAGATGTGCTCATGAATATTAGTACTGCGCGCCACCGGGACGCCGGGCTTTCAGTTTTGCTGATGACGTTGTTAGTGGTTTTATCCGGTTGTGCGGGACAGCGGCAGGTGATCGTCGATCAGCGCGGCACCGATCCGGTACTCTACCAGCGCGATCGCGCAGAATGTGAAGCCTATGCCCGGCAACTGCGCAGCGGTGAAAAAGTCGCCGGAAAAACCGCCGGTGGCGCGGTCGTCGGTGGCGCAGTCGGCGCCGCTGCGGGCAATAGTACTACCGCGCAGCGTGGTGCCGGTGTCGGCGCGGTGCTCGGCTTTTTCCGCGGCCTGGGTGGCGCCTCCCGTGAGCAGCATATGGTGGTAAAACGCTGTCTGTCCGGTCGCGGCTATCGGGTACTGAACTAAGTCGCGTTTTTTAGCGGAACCGTTTTTATCCAGTTGTACAGGTCTTCAAAAACCTGCTCTTTTTCCGGTTCATGAAACAGCTCATGAAACAGCCACGGGTAAATTTTCAAGGTATTAAATTCGGAGCTGATCGCGTGATGTAAAAAACGCGATCCGGCCGGGGCCGTGAGCCGGTCGGCATCGCCGTGCATAATCAGCATTGGCAGTGTGATTCGCGCTGCTTGCGCCTGCGCCGTATTCATCGCTCGGAGTAGCTCACGCATTTTGCGGGCTGTAATTTTGCCGTGGTGAACCAGCGGGTCGGCGAGATAATCCGCAACGACCTCAGGGTCGCGGCTGACCGCATCAGCTTCGATTTGCAAAATGCCGGTTTTCGGCGCGATAACAGCCAGCAAGTTAACCAGCGCGCTCTGAATAACACCCGGTTCAAGCTCGGTCTTAATCAGCGGTGCCGATAGCGCACAACCGACAAACGCATTTTGTGCCCGCAGCAAAAAATGCGTACTGATCAGCCCGCCCATACTGTGGCCGATCAGGATCTGCGGTAGCGAAGGAAAGTCTGTGCAGACCTGTTTGTGGAAAATTTCCACTGCATCGACATAGTCTGAAAACTGGGGGATAAATCCCGGTGTACCATCTGACCGGCCATGGCCGGGGTGATCGAGGGCGGCAACCACGAAGCCTTTGCGGGTAAAGAAATCGGCGAACTTACTGTATCGCACACTGTGCTCACCGGCGCCGTGCACGACCAGCAGCAGCGCGGTGGCCGCTGTATCCGGCTCCCAGTACTGGTAATAGACAGAGCCCTGCGAATCGTTGCTCAGATAGTTTTCAGCATGCTTCATAGTCCGGTCCGGGGGGCGGTGAGGGCGGTGGGGATTTTCGCCGTTGTTCCAAGTACTATGCAAGCATGCCAAGTAATCTAAAAGACCGGCTTTCGAAAACGATTGCACCTCTGTTTTTGTATCTCGCCATCGCAGTGATTTTCCCGCTGCCGGCCGTGGCATTTGAACAAGCCCGCAACGGACCATTAATTGCCGCTTTGCAGGACGCCATGAATTACCTGCCGCGTGGCGCGCGTGTGTCGGTGGTAGTGCAGGCGGGGGATGGACGCGCTTTATTCACTCAAAATGCGGATCAGCTGGTTGCGCCGGCGAGTACCATTAAATTACTGACCGCGATGGCTGCCTGGCAGATGCTGGGGCCTGACTTCCGATTCAAAACCCGGTTATTGGTCGCGGCCGACGGCGATGCCGGATTGATATTCAGTGGCGATCCTTTGCTGCAACGCAGCGATATCCGCGCACTCTTGGAGCAGGCGCGGGCGTTGGGTGTTACAGCGATTGAGGGCGATTTTGTCCTCGATGGCACCGTGTTCTCGGGTCACGATGTCAGCAGTGCGCAGTCATGGGACGATTTGACGATTTGTTTTGCCGCGCCGGCATCGGCGATCAGCGTCAATCACAACTGTGTGCAGGGGAATTTACAGGCGAAGCGCGCGGGTCAGCCGGCACGAATATACGTTTCGCCGGACGAGCCACTGCGGATTGATAATCAGATCGAAGTGTTAGAGCCGGAGCCTGCCAAAGCAGCATTCTGCGGGCTGGAGCTATCGCACCTGGGACTTAATCAGTACCGCATCGATGGCTGTACCGCCGCCCTCGATGCTGTGTTGCCGTTGTCTATCGCAGTGAATGATCCGCATCAATACGCCAAAGCTATTGTGCGTGCCGAGTTGGAGAGCGCCGGTATTGCTCTCACCGGTAAGGTGCGGATTGCGAGCCGGCCATTCCGCGGGCGTTTTGTGGCCGGGCATCAGTCGGCGCCGCTTGCGGAGTTTGTTGGTGACATGCTGCAGAAATCCGATAACCAATTGGCCGATGCCTTGTTCCGGACCATGGGGTATCGCTGGCAGAATGCTGAAGCTGAGGACGGGCACCGCGCGGCGACCTACCGTGCCGGCATCGCGGCGCTGCGGGCGACGCTGCAAGCGTTGGATATCGATATCGGCAATGGCAGGATAGCCGACGGTTCGGGTTTGTCCCGGCATAATCTACTCAGCGCATCTGTGCTGGCGCAGGTATTGACCCGGATCTCGGCAATGGAGGATAGGCGTTTGCAGAATGCACTGCCGGTGTCCGGAGTATCCGGCTCTTTGAAGTACCGCCGTGGTTTGCTGAATCCACCCTTGCAGGGCAGGGTGGCCGCCAAAACGGGTTCCCTGTCCGGCGTTATAAATCTGGCCGGTTTTCTGGACAGTAAAAATGCCGGAACGGTCAGGTTTGTCTTGCTGATTGATGGCTTTCATCTGGCGCCGGAGCTCGCGGAATCTATTGCCGATACGCCCGGCAATCATCCGCTTAAAAAATTCTACGAGGCATTCCTTAGTGCGGTCTATCATCACGCGCCGGTTCAATAGTGCGGGCTGTCGCAGAACAGGCGCTGGCAATACCAGAGAATCAGTGCCAGCAGCAGCTGTTTATGCGCCGACCTGTGTCAGCAGCGGTGCATTTATGGCGTAGCACGCTAATATGGTTTTTCGATCGCTGGTATCACACGGAGTAATTCTGAATTGGCTGATAATATAAAAGAAATCGCGGCGTACCGAGCCGAAGCCGCCGCCTGGTTGCGGGAAAATATCCCACCACGACCGGACTTTCACGTGCCGCTGACGTTTATGGAGGTCGGTAGCGAGGAGAAGCTCGATTACCTGCGCGATTGGCAGCGCAAACTGCATGCTGCCGGGTTTCTCGGCGCAAGCTGGCCAAAGGAATATGGCGGCGCCGGTTTGACACACGCGCATCAGATGGCGGTGGACGCCGAGCTACGGGCACAGAATGCGCCGATTATTTTTAATGTGATCGGCACCGGCTGGGCCGGGCCGATGCTTCTGCATCTGGGAAGCGACGCAGACAAATCCCGCTATCTGAAACGAATTCTTACCGCCGAGGACATTTGGTGTCAGGGTTTTTCTGAGCCGGACCACGGCTCCGACCTCGGAAATGTTCAAACCCGCGCGCTGCGTGACGGCGACGACTATATTATCAATGGCAGTAAGATCTGGACCACGCTGGGAAACTACGCCGATTACATGATCCTGCTTGCACGTACCAGCAGCGAAGGAAAAAACAAGTATGCAGGACTGTCTTTTTTTCTGGCGCCGATGAAGATTGAGGGGGTTTCGACGACGCCGATACGCAAGCTCACCGGCGATTACGGTTTTACCCAGACTTTCTTTGAAAACGCGCGTATTCCGGTCAGTTGCCGGGTCGGTGAAGAGGGCGAAGGCTGGAAAGTCGCGATGAAGATCCTCGAATTCGAGCGCTCGGTCAGCGGCGGTCAGGCAACAAGCCATATGATTTCCAGTACCAGCATGGCGGACCTGCTGAAAAGTCTGTCGCAGCAGCACCGTGACGGCGAGCCGCTACTGGATGACCCGGTTGTGCGCGATGACATTGTCGAACTGCTAATCCGGGAAAAAGCACTGAGTCTGAATGATAAGCGTGCCGCTATTCCGGTTCTGTCGTCGGATTATCCGGGCTCGCTGCAACTTGGCTTCAAGCGCAGCAGTACCGAGTTTATCCGCGAAATGCGTCGTCTTGCCGGTAGTCTGCAAGGTTTGCAGGGCGGGCTTTATCAGGGTGATCCCGATGCGGTTGATGACGGCTTCTGGCAGTACGCTTATATGAACGCGTTTAACGCGACCATCGGCGGTGGTACAAGCCAGATTCAGGCCAATATTATTGGTGAGCATGTGCTTGGCTTGCCGAAAAGCTAAACCTGAACGTTCATAATCTCATACAGGGACATGCCGGGATAAAAGTATGTATGCTTTAGAAAAACAAACCAATGATCTGACACTCAGCGATGAGCAGGTGATGCTGATTGAGAGTGCGCGCAGCTTTTGTGAGCAGAAGTCACCGGTGAGTACCGTGCGCGAGCTGATGCAGTCCGATACCGGCTTTGACCCGGAAGTTTGGCAGGAAATGGCGGATCTTGGCTGGCCGGGAATCGCGATCCCTGAGGAGTTTGGTGGCTCCGGACTCGGTATAGGTTCGGTGGTCGGTGTGGTCGAATGTATGGGGCGCCGTTTATTAACCGCACCGCTGATCAGCTCGACCTTGGCGGCGCAGCTAATTTTGCGCAGCGGCGTCGGTTCGGCAGCACCGCAGCTACTCAACATCGCGGAAGGTATGGTGGCGACGCCGGCCCTGTATGAAAGCGCCGATACGGGCGCCGGGATTCTTTGCGAACTGAGCCCTTCAGGTAGTGCTTATCGGCTATCCGGAGAAAAACTATTTGTAAATGATGTCGCCGCCGCGCAATTATTTGTCGTCAGCGCCCAGTTGGATGGTGAGCTGCGCTTGGTGCTGATTGACGCGGAAAAATTAAGCGCCGATGCCATCAGGCCGCACCGGCTGATTGACGAAACACGGCGTGCCGCGCGGGTGGACTTTAGCGGTGCTGAGATATCCGCGGCCGAAATTCTGCCGATCACGAAACAAGCCTTACATGAAGTTGAACTGCTGGGCGCGCTGCTGATTGCTGCGGAATCCACCGGCGCAGCGGCGTCTTGTCTTGATGCGATTGTCGACTATCTGAAAACGCGACAGCAGTTTGGCCGCTATATCGGTTCATACCAGGCGTTGAAACATCCGGCGGTCGATATACTGGAGGGCATTGAAGCAGCGCGTTCATTGGTTTTTCATGCGGCTACCATAGTCGGTACCGGCGGCCTTTCCGTCGACGCCGAAATCGCCTGCCGTATGGCTAAAGCGAAGGCTAATGATGTGTTGTTGTACGCGGGAGACCGTGCCGTGCAGTTTCACGGTGGCTTCGGGTTCACCTGGGATTGTGACGCGCAGCTTTACAACCGGCGCGGACAATGGGCGCTGCAACAATTCGGCGATTCCCGCTATCACCGCAAGCAATTGGCCAGATTGTTGCTGTAATTAATCAGTCAAACCACTCGCGCAGTTTGGCATCCGCCTGCGCCCGGATGTCGTCAGTAATATGTACGGCAACTGTCGCAATGGCCAATGCCAATACACCGAGGTCATCGGTATAACCAAGGACAGGTGTCATATCCGGCACTGCATCGAGCATCGTAATAAAGTAGCCGAGCGCGCCGTAGATGGTGGTTTTAGCCCATGCCGGCGTGTCCGGGCTGCGCGCCGCATAGAACAGCAATAGTGCTCTGCCAATCACTTCTTTGCCTGCGGTTTGTGCGTAGTCCTTTAGTTTTTGCCAAAAGCCCGGCTCAGTGTAGGATTGCTCATATTCATTTTGTTGCGGCATCTGCTCTCACCTATGCGGGTTTGTATTGTCGGCACCCCGGATCCCCATGATTGAATGCTAACATGACGCCGATGTCACCGGCCCTGAACTTGTTATTGCGGACACTGCTGCTCGCCATCAGCTATTTCGTCGTGGGCGGTATGTCTTTGTCGCTGGCGATTCCACCGGGGTTCGCGGTGCCGGTCTGGCCCGCCGCCGGCATTGCGCTGGCGGCGATACTTATCGGCGGCTACCAGTTACTGCCAGGTGTATTTCTCGGTGCTTTTGCTGCCAACTTGCTAATCGGTGGAAGCGATATCCGGGAAATTTTTGAAATCTCGCGTGTCGGCTTGTTCTCTGCATTGGGCATCGGTGCTGGCGCAACCCTACAGGCAGCCCTCGCGGCAGTTGCACTGCGCCGGCTTGTCGAATTTCCCACCAATCTGTCAAAGCCAGCTGACATCGCCGCGCTACTGGTGGTCGGCGGTGCATTTGGCTGCTTAACCAATGCCCTGATCGGACCGCTGTCTCTGTACGCATTCGGCATACTGTCGCTGCAGTCACTCCCGATTAGTATTTACACCTGGTGGGCGGGTGATGCAATCGGCGTCATGCTGTTTACGCCGTTATTGCTGTTGTTGTGGTCACCCAATGAGTCAAAGGCAAGAAAGGTTGCCGTCGCGGTGCCGATAATACTGCTCGCCACCTTCACGACGGTTGCGTTTCTGGCAACCAGCGATAATCAAAAAGAGCAGGCCCGGCAGAAATTTGAATCCGCGATGCGCGAAGTTGTCGGTGAGTTGGATAAGCGTCTGGCAGCACATATCGGCGTTCTCAAGTCGGTAGAGAGTTACGTCAGGGTGCATCCGAACGCATCGCAGCAAGAGTTCTCAGGATTCATCGCCGAGTTCCATCGTCGTCATCCGGCGACTTATGTATTGAGTTGGAATCCACGGGTTACGCGGACGCAACGGCTTGGTTTTGAAGCGCGCAAGCGACACGCCGGCGAGAAAGATTTCCGTATTTTAGAGCGCGCCCCAAGCGGTGATATCGTCGTTGCCGGGGACCGCAGCGAGTACTTTCCCTGTGCGCTGATTTCGCCACTTGAACTGAGCCGCAGTTCGATCGGCAAGGACATACTGAATCCGGATGCACAGCTCGAGCAGCGTATGCAAGTGCTGAGCGCGGCGCGCGATAGCGGCCGCGCGCTTATCGACGAGCGTGTAAAACTGCAGCGTTACCCGAATGAGTACGGGTTTGTGCTCTACAATCCGGTTTACAGTGAGGTTTCGCCACAAACGACTGATGCGCGGCGGGCGAGCTTGTCCGGTTATGTGCTTGGTGTGTTCCGTGTTTCGCAGTTTCTTGATACGGTCGCCAAATTTGCACAGACACGTAATGCGGATTTTGTCGTCCATGATATTAGCGCGCCGGATGGTCAGCGCTTCCTGTTTGATACGCGCAACCCCGGAAGTCTGAGCCAGCAGCAGCCGATTCCACAGCCGGATGAGGCTCTGCTGGCGAATCTCACGATTGAGTTCGGTGGTCATGATTGGCGCCTGACTTTTATTGAAAAGTCGATTGACGATGCCATACAGCGCGGCTGGTATTCCTGGTACATTCTGTTGGGCGGGCTGCTGTTGTCGGGTCTTGCCGGTGCATTTTTACTGATCGCATCGGCGACCTTTGCCAGTCCGACCCAGACGCTGGATGTATCGCGGCACTTCCGGTCACCTCGCTTGCATGGTCGCGACGGTAGTTCGGCGAGCACTCTGATTGCGGTGGTGGCAGGAGCGGTCGCACCTGTTATTGGTGTCGTCGTGATACTCGGCTGGTACTTGAAGTCTGCTGCGCTGATTCAGATATTGCCGTCGCTTGTGCCGATGCAATTTAATACCGCGCTGGGGTTTGTATTCTGCGGGCTTGCTTTCTTCTCGCTGATGCGCGGGTATACCGGTCAGGTTTTCTTGTGGTCGGTGCCGGTCATTGTGCTCGCCGCGTTGACGTTGCTCGAATATGCCGCCGGAATTGATCTGGGTATCGATCAGATGTTCATGCAGCACTACATTACGTTGGGGACTTCCCACCCCGGACGCATGGCGCCCAATACCGCGCTGTGTTTTCTGGTTTTTGCCGGCGGTATTTTTTTCGCGGCGCGAAACCGTGGCCGGGACACCGGCCAGCGTGTTCTCAGGGCCTCAGCGTGGATTGTGTTGATCCTGAGCGCGATGGCACTGGTCGGCTACGCACTAAAAATCGAGTCAGCCTACGGCTGGATGTCGCTGACCAATATGGCGTTGCATACCGCGGTGGGCTTTCTGCTGCTGGCGATAGCAGTTTTCTTTTACGCCGGTCGCGGCGCGCGCGATCTCGAAGATTCCATGCAGGCATTGGTCATCTCCGCCTTGTCAGTGAGCGTGATGCTGTTGCTCGCAATCGGTCTGTGGCAGGAATTGGCGCAGCAACAGGCGCGACTGCTGCGCTCTGAGTTTTTTATCGAACACAGCAACCGCCCGGAACTGGAAGTGCTGAAGACTTCGAGTTTGCCCGAACTGGTATTGGCGGCCGGAATTCTGATGGCGCTGCTACTCGGCATGGCGGTTTATTACGCGACAACGGCAAGTCAGCGCAACCGGCTGCTGTATCGGCAGGGTGCCGCGCTGCAGCAAAGCCGCGGCCGGCTGGCGGCGATTATCGATACCGCGCCTGATGGTATCCTCTCGGTCGATGGCAGCGGCCGGATCATGGAAGTGAACGATGCGGTGACCAGTATTTTCGGTTACGACCAAGGGCAGCTGCTCGGTATGATGATTCATGAACTTTTACCCATCGCAAATCGCGCTGCGCATGTTTCAGATGTTGCCAGGTATGTTGGCAGTGCCGCTGGTCAGCGCGATATGGCGGCCGGCCGCGAAGTCACCGGCCTGCGCAGCGACGGCTCATCGGTCGCGGTGGAAGTGCGGCTGGGCAAGTCGCCGCAACCCGACGGCAGTGTGCAGGTAGTTGCCACGGTCAGGGATGTGACCGAGCGAATAGCGGCGGAGAAAGAGCGGGAGCTGTTTATTGAGCAGCTCAGTGACTCCAACGAAGAGTTGCAGCGCTTCGCCTATGTTTGTTCGCATGACCTGCAGGAACCCTTGCGCACCGTGCGGAGCTTCTCTGACAGGCTCAGTGATCATCTGCAGGCGACCTTGGCAGAGGACGAGCGGGCGGCCACCTATTTGCAATTTATTGAAACCGGTGCGGAACGCGCGCAGCAGTTAATCACCGATATACTCGATTATTCCCGGGTGCAGCAGGATACCCTGAAGTATCAAGCGGTTGACCTCAATGACACCCTTGCCAAGATTGAAACTGCGGTCACCGCCGATCTGGAGTCGCGGGGTGGCAGGATTGAGTATGCTGATCTGCCGGTTGTGCAGGGCAACGAAGTCCAGCTCTACCAGCTGTTTCAAAACCTCGTCAATAACGGCCTGAAGTACCAGCCGGCAGACTCGATACCGCATATTACGATTGCGTGCGTAGAATTTCCTGCACATTGGCAATTTGAGGTGCGCGATAACGGCATCGGTATCGCGCCACAGCATCTGGATAAGATATTTAATATCTTTCAGCGACTGCATACCAAGTCAGAGTACCCGGGGACCGGTGTCGGGCTGGCGATCAGTCGTAAAGTCGCTGAGCGCCACGGCGGCAGTATGTGGGCGGAGTCAACACCGGGGCAGGGAACTTCGATATTCTTTACGCTCGCTAAAAATCAGAGTAAGGCCTGATTTCCAACCTTGAAAAATTCGTCATAAGCCTCACATAGAGTATGCAGGCGGCGTGTCCGACAGGAGCGTGGCACTGCTTTTATATTGCTCAAAAGGAGAATATGACATGACTACTATTGATTTATCACCTCTGTACCGGAGCAGCGTCGGCTTTGACCGGCTGGGCTCATTGCTAGAGCAGGTTCAACGCGTTGACAATTCGACCGGGTATCCGCCCTACAATATCGAAGTGACCGGTGAAAACCAGTACGCGATTGAGTTGGCTGTAGCCGGATTCGAAGAGTCCGAGCTCGATATTCAGGTCGAGCGCGGCGTTTTGACGGTCTGCGGCAGCAAGGATAACGGAAACGATACGGAGCGACAGTACCTGCATCGGGGCATTGCTCAGCGTGGTTTTGAGCGGCGCTTCAATCTCGCCGATCATGTTGAAGTCGTTGACGCGAAACTGGTCAACGGATTGTTGCAGATCAGCCTGGTCCGTGAAATTCCGGAAGCGATGAAGCCACGCCGTGTTGCAATCAACGGCAAGATGGCTTCAATCGAAGCTGAGGTCAGCGACCGCGACGCGGCCTGATCTGATGTTGATGCACTGCGGCGACATAGTCGTCGCGGTGCTTTGGCCGTTTTGCCCCGTGTGCCGGCGAGTGCCGCTATGACATACTTCCCGTTTTTGCGGGGGTAGTTATGACATTCCAGGGGCTCAGTTTTGACTTCACCGGTGCCCGCGTTTTGGTCACCGGCGGCTCCAATGGTATCGGTCTTGGTGTGGCGCAGGCCTACCGGGATGCCGGTGCAAGCGTCGTTATCACCGGCCGTAAAAACAGGGCCGAAGACTATGAGCACGACTTTTCCGGGCTGGAATACCGGCAGCTCGATGTCACCGACCGCGCTGCTATCGCCAGCGTTGTGACCGCGTTCAGTGGGCTCGATATCCTGATTCACAGCGCCGGCGGCGTTCAGGGCGACGAATGGAGCGCTGACGGCTTCGATGCCTCGCTGGCGTTAAATTTATCCAGCGTTATGCATGTCAGTAACGCATTCAAGCCGTTGCTCGCCGCCAGCCGGTTCTCCGGCGGTGCCAGTGTGATCGGCGTCGCATCCATGACCTCTTACTTCGGCTTCGGCATGATTCCCGGCTACGGCGCCGCCAAGGGCGGCCTAGTGCAGTTAATGAAAACGCTGGCAACCGCCTGGGCGGAGGCGGGTATCCGCGCCAACGCCGTAGCCGCCGGTCTGACGCGCAGCAATATGACCAGCGTGATGATCGAAGATCTGCCGGAATTGTCTGAACCGACTATCGCGCGGCAGGCGATTAAACGCGTCGGCGAGCCGGAAGATATCGCCGCCGCAATATTGTTTCTTACCAGCCCTGCAGCCAGCTGGATTACCGGGCAGACCCTGCCGGTAGACGGCGGCTTTACCGTGACCATGTGACAGCACCCTGATGGCCCGAAGCAAGGCTTTCGCGGCCTTCGAAATTCACGCCTACCGCTGGCTCTTTATCAGCAATATGACTTTTATGCTGGCGATGCAGGGGCAGATGCTGGTGCGGTCTATGCTGACCTACCAACTGACCGGCAGCGCTTTCAATCTTGGTCTGGTTAACTTTGCGGTTGCGGTACCCATGTTGCTGCTGGGGCCATGGGGTGGTGTTGTAGCCGATCGGGTTGAGCGCAAACAACTGCTGATTATCGGTACCTGTATGGTGGTGGCGGCGGAATCGACGATACTGTTTTTATACTTCGCCGGCCTGCTGCAATTCTGGCACCTGATGTGCAGTGCTTTCGTTATGGGCTGCGTGATTCCACTGACAATGCCCGCGCAGTCGGCCATGGTTGTGGATGTTGTCGGCAAGCGTGATTTACAGAATGCGATGGCGCTGTCGATGGGCGGCATGGCCGCGACCCGGATTATCGGGCCGACCCTGTCCGGTTTTCTGGTGGCGGTATTCGGCCTCGGCGGCGCCTATTCGGTCGGTGTCTCTTTCTATGCGTTGTCGGCTTTGGCGATTGTGCCGGTGACCCGCAATATCAATAAGCGTGATATCGCCGCGACTACCGCGCTCGCCGATCTGGTCGAGGGTGTCCGTTACGTGCGTGATAACCGTCTGGTAATGTCGCTACTGGTGTTCGGCATCGTGCCGATGTTTCTGGCTGCGCCGTTTCAGTCGCTGCTGGTAGTGTTCACCGAATCGGTCTGGCATGTCGGTTCGCAGGGGCTTGGTTTGCTCTATGCCATCTCCGGTGCGGGCGGCTTGCTCGGATCTATTTTTGTGGCGCGCCTGCCGGACAGCTACGCGCGCCTGAAAACAATGATATTTACCTTGTTTTGCTTTGCGTTCCTGTTGATGGGCTTTGCGTTGAGCCCCTGGTACTTATTGGCACTGCCGCTGGCGTTGGCCGCTAACGCCTGCACCAGTATTTTTAGTGCGGTCAACAATGCCAGCATCCAGATATTGGTACCCGACGAAGTCCGGGGCAGGGTGTCGAGTTTTATGATGATGTCCTTCAGCGTGACGCCATTGGGTACGTTGCCGATGTCCTGGGTGGCCGAACACTACGGCGCGCCGATGGCGGTATCGCTGGCGAGCGCGATGGTGGTAGTTGTTGTGGCATTGTTCCTGATATTCAGTAAATCGTTGCGCAATATCGACCGGGAGGTAGAGGCGGTGCTCGGCAACCGCGCCTGACAAGTATTCGTGCCAGGCTTGGCTGTGCTAAGCTTTACCGCTTAATTTTCAGCGGTTAAATGATATTTTTCCTATGCCTAATCTTTCAGTTAGTTATGATTTTTCCGGTGCGGTTGTCGCTGTCACCGGTGGCTCCCGCGGTATCGGACGTGAAATTTGCGAACGCTTTGCCGAAGCCGGCGCGACGGTGGTGACCTGCGGCCGCCGCCCGCCGGATGATTTTTTTAACAGCCCGAATATTTCCTTCGATGCGCTCGATGTGCGCGATCCCGAACAAACCGCGGCCTGGCTTGCAGATATCGTTGCCCGGCATGGCCGGCTCGACGTATTGATTAACAATGCCGGCGGCTCGCCGGCGATTGACAGTGTCGATGCGTCGCCGAACTTCACCAATAAGGTGATTGCGCTCAATCTGATTGCGCCGCTGGTACTGTGCCAACAGGCGCAGCCGCATCTGGTGGCATCCGGCGGTGGCAACATCATCAATATCAGCAGTATCTCTGTGGTCCGGCCGACGCCTCGCACTGTTGCCTACGGTGCGGCCAAGTGCGGGCTGGTTAACGCGACCGAGTCACTGGCGCAGGAGTGGGGGCCGGATATACGCATCAATGCGATTATCGCGGGTATGGTTGTCACCGAGCTGACCGCCGATCACTACGGCGGTGCCGAGCATCAGCAAAAAATTGCCGATACCGTGGGTTTAAAGCGGTTTGCGAGCCAGGCAGATATCGCTAATGCCTGTTTGTATCTGGCTTCGGACGGCGCGGGCTATGTCTCCGGTGCGTCGTTGGAAGTGCACGGTGGCGGTGAGATCGCGCTGTCGGTGGTCGAGGTCTAGTCGGTCTTTACACTGGGCAGTTTTGCGCCGCGCTTCATCTGATTCAAAAACTGGTCTGCCGGTGCCGGTGCCGCGACCGTCGGCACATCAACAATCGGATTGTTGAGCCACTGCTTATAGGTGGGTATCAGCTCGTGAAAACCGCCTTTGTAGGGCGCGCGATCCGGCCAGCGCATTTTATTGTCGCCGATCGGCGGCTTGTTCAGATCGGTGGCATACCAATAGCAGGGCAGGCGGCGGTGGAAGTACCAGCGGCCGCCATGACGCTTGTACTGATCCCAGTACACCATCTGCATAATCACCCACTCGTCACCGGCCTCGTGCTCGTTCTTGGAATAAACAATGCCGTGTGCCTCATCGGGGCTGTCGAACTCGGTTATCCAGGTGCCGACATGGTGGGCGGTACCGGTAAACATGGCGCGGAATGTCTGATCGAACCAGCGTTTGAGTTCGGCGCGCCCGGATTTATCTTTGCTGACCTGCACATCTTCTTCAAACAGGTTGACCATGGCGTCGAGATCGCGCATATCCAGTGCGAAAGCATACTTGGAGTGAAGTTGGCGGATTTCGTGAATCGATTCCAGCCGGTCGATGCGCGTTTCCAGATCAGTGCTCATGGGGATACCTGAATGGTGCTTTGATGTGAATGAGTGGCCGGTCAGACTAAACTATAATTTCTCATCACCCAACCGTCGAACCTATCCTATGCACAATCTCTTTGAACCCGGCCAGCTCGGTGATATCGCGATCAATAACCGGGTGGTGATGGCGCCGATGACGCGCAGCCGCGCCGAACATGATAGTGATTTGGTGACCGATATCCATGTCGAGTACTACCGCCAGCGGGCCGGCGCCGGTCTGATTATTAGCGAGGGCACGCAGCCCTCGGTTAACGGCAAAGGTTACTGCCGTACCCCGGGTATTTATAACGACGCCCAGATCGCCGCATGGCGCCGGGTAACCGATGCGGTTCATGCCGAAGGTGGACACATTGTTTGTCAGTTGATGCATGTCGGGCGCGTCGCACATTCGCTGAACAAGGCGGCGGGTAGCGAAACCGTCGCACCGTCGGCAATCGCCGCCAATGCGGAGATTTATACCGAGGCCGGCATGAAGCCCTGCGACACGCCGCGGGCACTTGATAGCGAAGAAATTCCGGCGGTCATTGGGGAATATCGTCACGCGACCGCCTGCGCCATGGCAGCGGGTTTTGACGGCGTTGAATTGCACTGTACTTCAGGCTATCTGGTCGCACAGTTTCTCAGTACCGGCACTAATCGGCGCAATGATGAATGGGGCGGCAGCGTCGAAAACCGCTGCCGCTTCGGCTTGGAAGTATTGCGTGCCATCAGTGCAGAAGCAGGTAGCAGCCGGGTCGGGTTCCGGGTGTGCCCGGGCAACCCGTTCAACGACTTGCAGGATGACGATCCCGCTGCAACCTTCGCGTATTTTCTGAGCGAAGCGGATAAGCTAAAACTGGCATGGTTGCATGTGATCCGGATGCACGCTGCCGGCCTCGACAATATTGCACTGGCGAAAGCACATTATGCCGGCTCGTTGATTGTTAACGACAGTTATAAGGCGGAAGAAGCGGATGCGGTGATTGCCGATGGCACCGCGGCAGCGGTGTCATTTGCGCGGGATTTTATCGCCAACCCGGATCTGGTGCGGCGCATGCGGGAGGGCTTGGCGCTGTCGAAAATGAACCCGGCAACACTGTACACGCCGGGCGCGGCAGGCTATACCGATTACCCCGTCGTCTGACATCAGCGACGGGGTGCCCGGTTAGAGTTTAGCCGGCGGTGATGTGCTTCGCTGCAAGGTAGCCGAAAGTCATCGCCGGTCCCAGAGTCGAACCCGGTCCCGGATACTTGGGTAATAGTGCGGAAGTGGTATTGCCGCAGGCATACAGGCCTTCGATCGGCGTCTTGTCTTCCCGCAGCACCCGCGCATCGGTATCGACCACGAGGCCGCCCGCAGTACCCATTTCGCCCGGGTATAGGGCGACCGCGTAAAACGGCGGCTTTAACAGTGGCCCGAGGCAGGGGTTGGGTTTAACGTTAGGGTCTGCGTAGTAGCGGTCGTAGTCAGAATCGCCGCGCTGGAAATCCAGATCCTTACCGGTTTTGGCGTACTCGTTAAATTGTTTCTGTGTCGCTTCAAGTCCGTCGGCATCGATGCCGACTTTCTCCGCTAGTTCACGCAGTGAGTTTGCCTTGGTCAGAAATTCCGGTGTCCACCATTTCTTAGGCACAGCCCAATCCGGCATCAGGCTGCTTTGAATCAGAGCCGCGGCAATCGGCCGGTCGTGACGGAAGTCGGCGTCAAAAATCATGTAGCAGGGCACACATTCGTTGCCCGCGGCGGTTTCATCGATCACGTCGGTGACAAACGACACATAATTCTGTGATTCGTTGCTGAAGCGCTTACCGGCTTTGTTGACGGTGATACAGCCGGGCATGCCTTTCTCTACCTGGCTCATAAAAGCCCGAGGTTCGCCCGGAATTACCGCGGTGGTAAACCACCAGCCCCAGTCCATTTGGTGCGTGGCGGCGCCGGCGTTCATCGCTGCCTGAATGGCATCGCCGGTGTTGCCGAGGC
Organism: Spongiibacteraceae bacterium; assembly: GCA_041622815.1. GTDB lineage: Bacteria > Pseudomonadota > Gammaproteobacteria > Pseudomonadales > Spongiibacteraceae > JBFJYC01. Next base: position 21,683 of record JBFJYC010000009.1, read on the forward strand.
TGCCGGCGCTCCATTCGGTGCGGGTCGGGTGCGGCAGGTATTTCTCACGCATCGCCTGATTGCGCTCAAAGCCGCCGGCGGCGAGGACCACGCCCTTGCTTGCCCGTATCCGCAGTGTTTTGCCTTGATACTCGGCAACCACGCCTTCAATACGGTCGCCACTATCAATCAGGTCGCGCATCGGCGATTCGGTGCGTACTTCTATGCCGCGGTCTTTGCAGGCCATAAACAGGCGCGCAACGCCGGCGTTGCCCATCGTCAGACGCGCATCTCTGCGGCCTTTCAGGCGCGCCGGAATATCAAACAGGTATTGAAATACCAGTTTCATGCCGAGTTGCATCCAACCCGGTAGCGCCGCGAGCATCACCTGCCCTTCGACCTGAGTGAAGTTGATGCCGCCGGGCATCTGGGTGCCCGGGTGCTGCGGTGCGAGGCGTTTAAAGTCCTCACCCATCTCTTTGCCGTGCAGCGGCTCGGGTTCCATCGAGCGGTTGCCGGTTTTGCCGCCCGGCGCCTCGGGGAAATAGTCGGGGTAGTGCGGCAGATTGAGATAGCGTACCCAGTTAGTGTTTTCGTGCAGGTAATCAATCATTTCCGGCGCGGTTTGCGCGTAGGTTTCCAATAGCTCCGGATTGATTTTGCCTTCCGGCGCGGTCGCCTGCAGATATTGACGGGCTTCCTCCGGCGAATCGTCGACGCCGGCGGCCTTGGCATACCGGTTATTGGGTACCCAGACACCGCCGCCGGAGCTGGCGCTGGTGCCGCCGAACTGCGGGTTCTTTTCGATAACCAGCACTTTCGCGCCGCCATCATGGGCGCGGATCGCCGCGGTGAGCGCGCCGTTACCAGAGCCGACCACGACGACGTCGTATTCTTCGTCCCAAGCGTTATTCGGGTTGCTGTCGGTCATAGAGATTCCTTGAGATAGGGAGTACGGCAAAGGTGCCGCAATATACGCTAATCAAGAAGCCCGTTAAATGGCCCGGGATGACCTAATAAAGCGTTCGGAAGGGCCGTCAGGCGGCGATGTTCCACTGCCGCTTCGAGGAGAAGCGGGCGGCTAAATATTCCATCTGATCACCGCGGATTTCACGGTTTGCCAGATACATCCACTCAAACAGATTGGGCTCGAAGGGGACCGCCAACAGGCTCATACCGGCCTGTTCCGGGGTGCGCCCGCCCTTGTGGTGGTTGCAGCGGATGCAGGCGGCCACAACATTGGTCCAGCTATCGAGTCCGCCTTGCACTTTGGGCACGACATGGTCGCGCGACAGACCGCTATCGAAAAATTGATTGCCGCAATACATACAGCGGTTGTGGTCGCGGCGGAATAACAGGCGATTGCTCAGGCGCGGTAAAAATCCGTGATCTTTAACTTCACCGTCGCAGGCGATAATCGGCGAGAGTTGGATAACGGAGCGATCGCCGTTGCGGTTGATACCACCCATCACCGGCGCCAGTGGCTCGCCCAGGGTCCATAAAACGCGGCGGCCGGCGTGCATGGTGATGGCTTGTTCACGATTCAGCCACTGTACCGGGAGGCCGGACTTGCTCAAACGCAGGATGCGTTGCTTGTTACTCATGGTTCAGTTCATGGTGCGTCAGCGGTGCAGCTTCGCCGATGCTACCGCAACCGGTGCGGGTGTCAACTTTCGCGCCCCCTGTGGTTAATGCGTGCGCGGCTTTGGCGTGTTACAACATCGAATACATAATCGTTGAGATCAGCGAAAGTTAAACCATGGAAACAGGAGTCTGGAATTGAAAATTGATGCGGCCTTAATGGTTGGAAACCCGCTGGATGCAATTGCCCCGGCCGGGGAGTTGGAAGCTGCCGGCTACGATGGTTTATATACCTTCGAAGGGCGCAACGATCCCTTCCTGCCGCTGGCAATGGCGGCACCGCATACGTCCACAGCGGAATTGATTACGGCGATTGCAGTAGCCTTTGCGCGCAACCCGATGACCCTGGCAAATCTCGGCAACGATATGCAGCTGATCGCGCAGGGGCGCTTTATTCTCGGTTTGGGCACGCAAATAAAGCCGCATATCGAAAAGCGCTTCAGTATGGAGTGGTCGCGGCCGGCAGCGCGTATGCGGGAAATGGTGCAGGCTATCCGTGCGATCTGGGCCTGTTGGGAAGGTGACAGTGAGCTCGATTTTCGCGGCGAGTTTTATACCCACACCATCATGGGGCCGAATTTTAATCCCGGTCCGAACCCCTTCGGTATGCCGAAAATCTATATCGCCGGATTCGGTGAAAAAATGGTACAGGTCGCCGGCGAGGTCGGTGACGGATTTCTGGTGCACCCCTTAAATACCCGCAGGTTCCTGCAGGAGTATAGTTTGCCGGCGGTGCGCCGGGGTCTGGAAATCGCCGGCAAAGCAGAGGCGGATTTTGATGTCTCGGTGCAATGTATTACAGCGATAGGCGATACCGCGGAGGAGATTGAAGAGGCGAAGGTGGTGGCGCGGGGCATGATCGCGTTCTACGGCTCAACACCCGCTTATAAACCGGCGTTGGACGCTCACGGTTGGGGCGACGAGTTGCAGCCGCAATTAAACCGCTTGTCGAAGGCCGGGGATTGGGCGGCGATGTCAGCGTTAATCAGCGATGAGATACTGGAAACGATCGCACTGGTCGGCACACCGCGGGAGGTGGCCGCTCAGGTCAAAGAACGCTACGGTGATATCGCTGCCCGGGTCAGTCCGGTCAGCTATTCAGCATCACCGGAAAAGGCTAAATCGCTGTTGCGCGAGCTGAAATTACTGCGTTGAGCGGGCGGCCGTAAAAAAACAGGCCTGCGCGGGCGCTTTCCACTAAGATGGCGGTTAAACAATCGTGATGAAAGTCCCATGGATTTAGAAAAAACACTTTTAGATCAAGGGCTTGAGCTCATGTATTTCGGCATGGGTACGGTCTTTGTGTTTCTGACGGTGCTGGTGCTGGCCAC
>JBFJYC010000010.1:0-24623 GCA_041622815.1 Spongiibacteraceae bacterium
CGACCGCGCCGGAAAAACTCGAATCGGCGGTTCAGGCCCTGCTCTGACCCGGCGCCCGTTTCGGCGCCGCCAGCTCAACCACCTGAAACTGTGGCGTCTCCGCCACAACTCTGACCTCGTTAAAACTGTGACCGGCCCGCGAGCCGGGATTCACGGTACGATGCACAACAAACAGCGCCCGGCCAGTTGGCGCGAGCCGGGCCGCAGCCAGCGCTAAAAAACGATCGATAATTTCAATTTCTACCGCAAAGCCCCGATGGAACGGCGGGTTGCATAGCACCGCATCAAACTGCGTTTCGATACCTTTGGCGCAATCGGCAAGCACAACCTCACCGCTGATATTAAAGCGCGCAAAATTCGCACGACAAGCGGTCACCGCGGCAACATTGTTATCGGTGGCGGTGATATGTGCGCTACTCAATGCGGCCGCTGCGATACTGAGATAGCCATAGCCACAACCAAGATCCAGCAGCTTCGCTACCGGCTTCTCGCTGAAGAAACGCGCCAATTGCGTCGCCAGCAGGGCGCTGCCTATATCAACTTTATTCCAGCCAAACACACCGGGCTTGCTGCAATAAGTGTTGCCAATGTCCGGCTGTAACTCCCTGAGCGTCGCGTATTCGCCATCACCGAGCAATGCCGTCGGCGTTGTCGCCGGCTTTAACCGCGCCAGCCAGGACGAACGGTTGCCTTTCTTTTCAGCGACGGCGGCTGAAGATATCTGTGCCGCTTTTTTGACGAAGGTACGAATACCTTCGTTCTTGTAGCCCGCCAATACCAACTCGCCGCCCGGCGCCAGTGCATGCAGCGCGCTATCGAGCAGGTGATTCACCAGCTGCTTTTCTTTTGAAATCCGGTAGTAAATCTGTGACGGCGAAAAATTCAGTGCAGAAAAATCAAAATCGTTCAACAGGCAGTTAACCCCCTGCGCGGAAACTGCCTCCGCGACATCACACCGGTTGCTGATGGCCGTGAGGCTCTCCGGAACCGGCAGACCGCCGCCAAACTGTTCATCGAGCAGCAGCAGGGACCCCGGCTGCGCACCGGCGAGGGCTGCCCGCAGCAGCGACCAGGATTCGTCAGTGCTCACGGGTTTCCCGGAATGTGATCTCAGGGAATCGCTCCTGTGTTAGCTGCAGATTAACCCGCGACGGCGCGAGATAGGTGAGGTAACCGCCGCTGTCGATAGCAAGGTTTTCCGCAGCCTTGCGCTTAAAGTTTTCCAGTGCGGTGACATCGTCACACTCTACCCAGCGCGCGGTGTATATGCCCACACCCTCGTAGCGTGCATCAACCTTATATTCTTCGCGGAGGCGGTAGGCGACCACTTCGAACTGCAGCGTTCCGACTGCGCCGACAATCAGATCTGAATTCCGCAGCGGTGCGAATACCTGCGTGGAGCCCTCCTCCGACAGCTGCTGCAAGCCTTTCTGCAACTGCTTGGACTTCATCGGATCGAGCAGCCGGATGCGCTGAAACAACTCCGGCGCAAAATGCGGAATCCCGGTGAACTGCAGCTCCTCGCCGGCGGTGAAGGTATCGCCGATCTGAATGGTGCCGTGATTGTGCAAGCCGATAATATCTCCGGATATCGCCTCTTCCACCAGCTCGCGGTCGCCGGCAAGAAAACTTACCGCATCGGCGATACGCACATCCTTACCGGTTCGGACATGGCGCATTTTCATGCCGCGCTTGTAAGTGCCGGAACAAATGCGCAGAAAAGCAACGCGGTCGCGATGTCGCGGGTCCATATTCGCCTGTATTTTGAATACGAAGCCCGAAAACTCCTGACTGTCTGCCGGGACAATTTTATCAGCTGTTGCACGCGGTAACGGCGGCGGGGCCCATTCAACAAATCCGTCCAGCATTTCCCGCACACCGAAATTTGCGAGCGCGCTGCCGAAAAATACCGGCGTCTGGCGACCGGCGAGAAATTCTGCCAGTTCAAACTCGTGACTGGCGCCGCGCACCAGTTCCATCTCCTCGGTAAAATCGGCGTGTAAATCATCGAGCAATTCGATCGCCTCGGGCGAGTTCAGCCCCTGGATATAAACCGGATCAAATATGCCGTCGCGCTGCTTACCGCCGAATACTGTAATCACATCGGTATAGAGGTTGTAGACGCCTTTGAAGTAGCTGCCCATGCCGATCGGCCAGTTGACCGGTGCGGCGGCGATACCCAGCACACTTTCAATTTCGTCCAGCAGCTCGATCGGGTCGCGGATATCGCGGTCCATCTTGTTAACAAAACTGACGATCGGTGTATCCCGCAGGCGACAGACGTTCATCAATTTGATGGTGCGGTCTTCGACACCCTTAGCGCCGTCAATCACCATCAGCGCGGAATCGACTGCTGTCATCGTCCGGTAGGTATCTTCCGAGAAATCTTCATGTCCGGGCGTATCGAGCAGGTTGACGGTGCGGCCGTTGTAGGGAAACTGCATCACCGACGAGGTGACAGAGATACCGCGCTCCTGTTCCATACTCATCCAGTCGGACTTGGCGGCACGGTCATGCTGCTTGCCCTTTACCATACCCGCGACCTGAATCACCTGTCCGAGCAGTAACAGCTTTTCGGTCATGGTGGTCTTGCCCGCGTCGGGGTGGGAAATAATGGCGAAACTGCGGCGCTGATTCACAGCGTCGGTGAAAGTACTCTGGCTCATAGTGTGGGGATCATTTTCGGGGGCGGCGATTATAGCCGCTTGCCGGCGATGCTGCTGCGGGAATTCTGTCAGAGGTAGCCCTGAACCCCCTGCGCCAGCTCCGTCACCATACGCCGCATCCAGGTGTGGCCGGGGTCGTGGTGTAGCAGTGGGCTCCACACCATCTGCAATTCGATGGGAATCACCATAAACGGCGGCTTGCGGATCGCCAGTGCCGGATCGGCGCGAAACAAGTTGGCCATCCGGGTGGGCAGGGTCGCGATCAGGTCGGGCTGATGGGCCAGCAGCGCCGCAACCTGATAGTTCCTGGTAAAAACACGGATTTTTCGTTTCTGCCCGATCTCACCCAAGGCATCATCTACCCACCCCAGCCGGTGCGTTTCGCGGCTGCTGACACCGCGCCCGACACCCATGCCGGTTTTACTGACCCAGATATGCGCCGCACCGAGATAACTATCCATATCGAAGTGCTCAAGAATCGGATTGTCTGCGTTGAGCAGACAGGAGAAGCCGTCGCGCCAGAGCGTCGCCTGATGAAAAGACTGCGGCAGCTGATCGAAGCGATTGATTGCCATATCGATCTTGCCCTGCTCGAGGTCGGCAAAGGAGACATCACTGGGGGTCAGCACATCGAGCGTCACGCCGGGAGCGCGCTCGCGCAGCGCCGATACCAGCGGCGCCAGCAGGGTGCTCTCGGCGTAATCGCTGGCCATAATCCTGAAGCCACGGGTACTCGATTCCGCCTCAAAAGTCGCCGCCGGGGATACCGCCTTCTCTACGGTACCGAGAATCTCCCGCAGCATCGGCCGCAATTCGCGCGCCCGCTCGGTCGGTGTCATGCCCTCACTGGTGCGCACCAAGAGCGGGTCGCCGAACAAATCCCGCAAACGACGCAGGCCGTTACTCATCGCCGGCTGGGTGATGCCCAATAACTCCGCGGCACGGGTGACGCTCTCCTCACGCAGCAAAACATCGAGATACACCAGCAGATTCAGATCGATGCGGTTAAGATTCATAGAAAAAATGCACGTTCGGAAGCTATAGATTAGGATAATGCTGGATGGCTGGCGGGCGCACAAGCGGCGCCTGCCGGAGTTTTTCAGTGTCCGGCGCAGCGCCTTGCGCTAGTATTGTCCGCTACCGGCCACCATTCAGATCAAGCCAAGCTGCACTTATGGCCGCACCCAGCGACACATTAAAGCCCTGTAAGCACTGCAACGACACCGCGGCGACAGATCTCTATACGCTCAAAATCGGCCGGCTCTGGCAGACGTTGAAAGAACAGCACAGTTCTTTTTGGTTTCTCTCGCTCTATATTACTTTCGAATATATCCGCCCCCAATCCATCATTAAATCGATCGATATTCTGCCCTGGTCACAGCTGTGGTTGATTCTGGCGCTTGCCACCTGGGTGACAGACAAGCATAAAACCATCGTACTCAGCGGCCCCCTCGCATTAATCATTATTTTTAATATTTTAGTCTTCGCGTCGATTCCCGGCGCTTACTTCCCGGGCTGGGCCAAGCAAGACCTTTCGCATAGCTACAACTGGTTGATCATATTCTTTTTGATGACCCAGATTGTGAATAATCGCGCCCGGCTGATTATCTCCCTACTGATCATTATGGCCGCCAGCTTTAAGCTGACGCTTTTCGGTGCAAAGACCTGGACGCTAAGGGGGTTTTCATTCACTTCCTGGGGCATGAAAGGGCCGCCAGGATTCTTTGAAAACTCCGGCGAGTACGCCATTCAATGCCTGATTTTCACGGTACTCGTATATCAATTCGCGCAGGCGATGCGGCCCTATATCGGCAAATGGATGTACCGGTTCTTATTGTTTGCCGCGGTAACAGGTGTCATGTCAGTTATCGCCAGCAGTTCACGCGGCGCGCAAGTCGCACTTCTAGGCGCAATGCTCTACTTAGCATTTGCCGGAAGAATCCGGTTCCGCGCCATACTGGCGGCCGCGTTAGTTTTTGGGTCCGTTTACCTCCTCATGCCGGACGAGCAGATTGCCCGCTTCCAGAGCGCCGGCGAAGACGAGACCTCGTTACAACGAATTGCATACTGGCAACGCGGCGCGGATATGATGCTTGCACACCCGTGGCTAGGCGTCGGCTATAACAATTTCCGGCCCTACTTTACGCGGCACTACCCGCAGGACTTGCAGCCTTTCCAGAAGCAACTCGGTGCGCAGCTGCCGCACAATATCCTTGTGCAAGTCGGAACGGACCTTGGCATCCCCGCGCTGCTTGTTTACCTAATGCTCTGCTGGACCGGCCTCAGAATGACGGTGCAGCTGCGCAAGCAGTCGCGCGAAGGCGAGCATTGTGTTGACGCGCACCTCGCAAAAGGCCTTGCCGCCGGATTGGTCGGTTTCTTTATCGCCGGGCAGTTTGTCTCAGTGGTCTACTACCCGTTTCTATGGATCCAGATGGCGCTGATTGTCTGTCTCTACAATATCGCTCTGGAAAAACCGCAGCGGGCTCGTGTGCGCCGCGCTCAGCCCAGCGCCCGCTTGGCCTGAAGCCGGTACTGATGCAACAGCGGCTCGGTATAGCCGTTGGGCTGCGTACCAGCCTTCATCACCAAATCCATTGCCGCCTGAAACGCGATACTGCGATCAAAGTCAGGGGCCATCGCGCGGTATGCAGGATCACCGGCATTCTGACGATCCACCACTGCCGCCATGCGCTGCATCACCTCCAACACCTGCGCTTCAGTACAGACACCATGACGCAGCCAGTTGCCGATATGCTGACTTGAAATGCGCAGCGTCGCGCGGTCTTCCATCAGTCCGACATCGTGAATATCCGGTACTTTTGAGCAGCCGACACCCTGCTCTACCCAGCGCACAACGTAGCCAAGAATACCCTGTGCATTATTTTCGAGTTCGCGCTGCACAGTTTCAGCATCGATCACCTTATCCGGCGATAACAACGGGATGGTCAGAATATCGTCGACCGAGGCGGGTTTACGCCCGGCCAGTTCCGCCTGCTTTTTGCGTACATCGGTGCGGTGATAGTGAACAACATGCAGTGTCGCCGCGGTCGGCGACGGCACCCAGGCGCAGTTGGCGCCGGACTCGGGGTGCCCCCCTTTGATGCTCATCATCTCTGCCATTTCATCCGGCTTTGGCCACATTCCTTTGCCGATCTGGGCGCGGCCACTGAGGCCGCAGGCCAGACCGACATCGACATTGTTGTTTTCGTAGGCGCCGATCCAGGGCTCTGCCTTAATAGCGTCTTTAGGCAGAAACGCACCCGCCTCCATGCTGGTATGAATTTCATCGCCGGTGCGGTCGAGAAATCCGGTATTGATAAAGATCACCCGCTCCCGCGCCGCGGCGATGCAAGCTTTGAGATTGATACTGGTGCGGCGCTCCTCATCCATGATGCCCATCTTCAGCGTATTGCGCGCCATACCGAGCACGTCTTCGATGCGCCCGAACAGCTCCGCCGCAAACGCGACTTCTTCCGGGCCGTGCATTTTTGGTTTCACGATATAGACCGAGCCAGCGCGGGAATTACCGCGGCGCTCCAGATCGTGTATGGCCGCAAGGCTGGTGACCATGCCGTCGAGAATACCCTCCGGAATCTCTTCGCCGGCGGCGTTCAGCACCGCCGGATTGGTCATCAGATGGCCGACATTGCGCACCAGCAGCAACGACCGTCCCGGCAGTGAAAACTTGCTGCCGTCGACGGCGCTATAGCTGCGGTCCGGATTGAGGCTGCGGGTCAGCGCTTTGCCACCCTTCTGAAACGCCTCTTCAAGATCGCCCCGCATCAGCCCCAGCCAATTGCGATAGACCAGCGTTTTGTCCTCGGCATCCACCGCCGCCACCGAGTCTTCGCAGTCCTGAATGGTAGTGAGCGCTGACTCCAGAAGCAGGTCACTGACGCCGGCCTTATCCGTTTTGCCGACCGGAGTGGACGGGTCGATCTGAATCTCGATATGCAAACCGTGATTGACCAGCAACACCGCCGCCGGCGCGCTCGCCTCGCCCCGGTACCCCACCAGCTGCGCGGGATCCTTCAATCCGGTTTCACCGTTGCCCTCGATGCCGACGATCAACTCACCGTTACGGACCTGGTAATCGGTGGCCTGCGCATGACCACCTTCCGCCAGCGGCGCCGCTTCGTCGAGAAATGCGCGCCCCCAGGCCACAACCTTGTCACCCCGGACCGGGTTATAGGCGCCACCGCGGGTCGCGCCGTTATCTTCAGAAATCACATCGGTGCCGTAGAGCGCATCGTAAAGGCTGCCCCAACGAGCGTTGGCGGCATTGAGAGCAAACCGCGCATTCATCACCGGTACCACCAGTTGCGGCCCCGCGATGGTCGCAATTTCCGGATCGATGCGGTCGGTGGTCAACTCGAAGGCGGGCGGCTGCGGCTGTAAATAGCCGATTTCCTGCAAAAATGCCTTGTAGCTCGCCATATCCGGCTGCCCCGGGTTGGCGTGATGCCATGCGTCGATTTGCGCCTGCAGCGCGTCGCGATGCGCCAGTAATTGGGCATTACGCGGCCCCAAATCCGCAAAAATCGCCTCGAGACCGCCCCAGAATGCATCGGCGCTGACGCCGGTGCCGGGCAGAATTTCATCATTCACCAATCGCAGCAGCGCGCTGTCTACCTGTAAACCGCCGCATTGAACCCGTTCGGACGTGGTATCGGACTGCTGCATAGAATCACCTGTGGAAAAGAAAAATCAGCGCGGGATTGTACGAAGCGCGGGACAATTCGACAAATTTATCCATATTATTTCAGCCATTCATAAGGTAAATATGTGCGCCTTTCAGATATTCATCAAAGTTATACAGCAAATAATATTTATAAATTACGGGAATTCCGTCTGCACCATTAAACTCCCTCTCCCCCCGATTGAGAAAGGAACCCGCTATGGCCGCCACCGCCCTGTCAGCAACCCAACCGCCCCGCTGGACGACACCGGATCTCTGCGACGCCTACGGCGATGCGGTGCGGGTCGCGGAGCCGCTATTGCGCCACTTTGGCGGGCAGGAGGCTTTTTGCGGGCGCATTGCGACAGTGAAGTGCTTCGAGGATAACTCCAAAGTCGGTGAGTCGCTGCGCGCGGCCGGCGATGCCCGCGTGCTGGTGGTTGACGGCGGCGGCTCGCTGCGACGTTCACTGCTCGGTGACAAGCTGGTGCAACTGGCCATCGATAATAACTGGGCCGGCATTATCATCAACGGCTGTGCCCGCGACATCGAACAGGTCCGTGAGATGCCGGTCGGGGTGATGGCGCTTGCCAGCATCCCGCGCAAAACTGAAAAACGCGGCGAAGGCCGCTGTGCTATTCCGGTAGAGTTTGCCGGTCTCACTTTTAATCCGGATGAGTATATCTACGCGGACGCCAACGGCATCATCGTCTCTGCACAGCCGCTGGCTCTGTGATACGCGGCGGGGCAGCGCGCTTTTGGGTATAGTGCCTGCCTTCTCAGCCGACCGATCCAACGGATGAAAACCGCTACCCGACTCGCCAAAACCGTACTCAATGCCTTCGACGCATTCTTTGCCGAGTACCTGATCGCAACACTCGGGGCACAGGCGCGCTTTGAAGCCGCCGACTGGCACGGCGTGCAGGACTCCATGCGCCAGCGTCTGGACCTCTACAAAGAAAAGCGCAATATCGCTGCCATCACTGCCGATACGATCACTGGCGGCCGTATTCGCGACCGCGATATCTGGGAGCAGGCAAAAGGCGAATACGCCGAACTCATCCGCGATCACGACAATATCGAAATCGCGGAATCATTTTTTAATTCGGTCTACTGCCAGGTATTCGACCACGAAAAAATCCGTGAATTACATGCCTTCGTCACCACCAGCGTCGCGAAGGCCAAGCACTTCGACAGCAGCTCAATCTTACGACGCTACGATTACAATGGCGATACTGAGCCGATGCTGCGCGCCATGCTCAACGATTGCGATTTCAATATTCCCTGGGAAGATCTGGACCGCGATATCGGCTTTATTCAAAAGAGCATCGACCAGCAACTCGACCAGGACATACTGAGCTGCAAAGAAGGTGTCTACGCCGAAGTACTGGAATCGATGTTCTTCCGCAGCAAAGCCGCCTATATCGTCGGGCAGCTGGTCAGCGGCGACCGCACACTGCCTTTTGTTGTGCCGATACTCCACAACGAGGCCGGCGCGGTCTATGTCGACACCCTGCTACTGGACCCCGACGATATCAGTATCGTGTTCAGTTTTACCCGCAGCTACTTTATGGTCGATGCGTCGATTCCGTCGGAGTACATCGCCTTTCTGCACCGGCTAATGCCCCACAAAGATATATTCGAACTGTATATGTGCATCGGCATGCCCAAACATGGCAAAACCGAGTTTTACCGGTTTGCCGTCGAAGACACACTCAACAGCGACCAACCCTATATCACTGCCCCCGGCATCAAGGGCATGGTGATGCTGGTATTTACCCGCTCGGACTTTGATTACGTCTACAAAGTCATTAAAGATAGATTCACACCGCCGAAGGAAATGAGCCAGGCTCACGTGCGCGCCTGCTACAGCCTGGTTAAACGCTCGGAACGCGGCGGACGCATGGCTGACACGCAGGAGTTCAACAACCTCGCCTTTGACCGTCGCCGCTTCTCTGACGAGTTAATGGAAGAACTGCGCCGTGAAGCGTCGAGCAAAATTGAAGAACGCGGCAATGCGCTTATCCTGAAACACGTATATATCGAGCGGAAAATGATCCCGCTGAATATTTACCTGCGCGACTGTAACGACGAGCAACTCGAAAGCGTGATGGATGAGTACGGCAGTGCGATAAAACAACTTGCCGCCAACAATGTCTTTCCCGGTGATATGTTGCTGAAAAACTTCGGCGTTACCCGTCACGGCCGCGTCGTATTTTACGACTACGATGAAATCTGCCCGCTGACCGACTGCAACTTCCGCCGCATACCCGAAGCGAAAACCGAAGAGCAGGAAATGGCTTCGACGCCCTGGTACGAAGTAAAGCCGGAGGATATTTTTCCGGAGGAATTCCGGCTGTTCTTCTCGGGCAATCAGCGTGCGAAAAAAGTATTCGACCGGCTGCACAGCGACCTGTATGACCCGGAGTGGTGGCGGGGACTGCAAAATCAAATCCGTGACGGCTACGTACCGGACATATTCCCCTACCGGCGCAAACAGCGCTTCCAGCAACGCTGAAACGGAAAGTTATTTATCCTGCATCAAATGGCCGAGCTTGCCGGCCTTGGTCGCCAGATAGCGCGCATTGTGCGGGTTGTGACCGGTGCGCAGCGGTATGCGTTCAACCACCGGCACACCCTGCTCTTCAAGCGCCAGCACCTTGCGTGGGTTATTGGTAAGCAGTCGCACCGCTTCAATAGCGAGATGCTCGAGCATCGGCTGACAAATCGTGTAATCACGCATATCGGCACCGAATCCCAGCCTTTCATTGGCTTCAACCGTATCGGCACCGTCATCCTGCAGATGGTAGGCGCGGATTTTGTTCATCAGGCCGATACCCCGCCCCTCCTGACGCAAATATAAAATCGCGCCGCGACCCTCGGCGGCAATCTGCTTCATCGCAGCTTCAAGCTGTGAGCCACAATCGCAGCGCATACTAAACAAGGCATCGCCGGTCAGACATTCGGAGTGAATGCGGGCCAAGACCGGCTTGCCGTCACCGACATTACCCAGCGTTAACACCACGTGCTCTTTATCGGCCTCGGAATCCTCAAAGCCGTGCATATCGAAGACCGCCCAACTGGTCGGTAATTTAGATGATGCGATGTAACGAATGGACAAAATACTTCCTCATAGGCAAACCGCAGCCGGGCGGGGGCAACGCTGCGGAGAACGCCTATTTTAGCCGGAATTGACGATCAATACCGCTGCTGCAGATAGAGTACGCCGGATTTATCTTCCAGCTCGACATGGCGCAGCCAGGACATGCCGAGCAGCGTGGTCTCAGGTGCGCGCCCGTCCACCACCACGGCGGGCACGCTGCGCACCACAATGCCGGACAGCTCAACCCGGTCGAGGGTAATGCGCCAGGCCTGTGCGATGCCGCTGGCGGTCTCCACCACAGCGCGCTCGGCATCGAGAAACCGCAGCCCGAGGCGCTCTGCTTCAGGCCGGCTAAAGGCGATCACATTGGCGCCGGTGTCGACAATGGCATCGGTGCTGCGGCCATTCACCAGAATCGCGGTACGGTATTCGTTGCGCAGATTGCGCTGCAGCGATACGCGCTGCTTTTCCGCGTTACTGAATGCCCCGGCAATATGTTCACTGAGCGCCAGCGATTGTTCACGGCCATCGACCCGCAATACCGCCTTACGGGCATCGGCACTTACCAATTTCACCCCTTCAACCGAAGTCTGGCCGGCGCGCAACAATTGCTGACGGTCACCGATCTTCAACAGGGCCGCATTTTTGAATAAACCCAGTACCTGCACACTGGTCGCAGCAAACGAAGCCCCTGAAAATATGCCAAGGCATATCAGCGCCAGCGCGATCTGTATGCTGCCCCGGTTCATTCGACCGCGCGGTGCATGGCCACTAGCTCAGCAACCACCGCTTCCGGATCCGCGGCTTCGGTAATCGCGCTGATCATCGCGCAACTTCCGACACCGGTGGCAAGCACACCCGCCGCGCGGGACACGCCGATGCCGCCGATGGCGGTAAGCGTATATTGCGGACCGAGCATAGCGACCCAACGTTTCAATCGCGCCAAACCCTGCGGCGCGAACAACATATCTTTGCTGGTCGTGGCGTACACCGGTCCGATGGCGATATAACTCGGTCGCGCCGCATGCGCCCGCGCCACCTCCCAATCACTGTGGGTACTGATGCCGAGGCGCAGGCCGGCACTGTGTATCGCATCCAGGTTTGCGGTCGCCAAATCTTCCTGACCGAGGTGCACACCCCAGGCACCGGCGTCGATCGCCTCGCGCCAGTAGTCATTGATCACCAGCCGCGCATCGGACCCGGCAACCGCCTCTACCGCAGCGCGTATCTCTTTTTTGATATTTTCCGGCGTTTGATTTTTGATCCGCAGTTGCACCGTATCGGCACCGGCGGCAAGCACCCGCCGCACCCACTTTGCCGAATCCACCACCGGATACAAACCCAGCGGCCGATCGCAATCGGGAAACGGAATACTGCGGAAATCTTCAGGACTGTCGGCGACCACCGGCCAGTCTTCAATACTGTCGGGCCAACCCATATGCGCGACCGCGCCGGGACCGCTGCCCATCTGCACGGCGTAACGCAAGCCCTTGGCAACATAGGCGCGGGCCAGTACCAGCGCGTCCTCAACCGCCATACCGCGGGCGAGACAAGCGGCAATCGCCGAGCTCAGCGTGCAGCCGCTGCCGCGACTGTGAACCGAATTGATATGTCGCCCGCCGATCCAGAAGCCGCGGGTAGCGTCACACCAGTAATCCAGACAGCGACCGCTGACGGTTTCAAAATGCCCGCCGGTAATCAGTACCGAACGGCCACCGAGCGCGATCAGGTCCTGCGCCGCGGTTTCCACATCACCGATAGTCTGTAACTTGCGACCGAGTAAAAAGCCCGCTTCATTGCGGTTTGGTGTGATCACATCCGCGCGCGGCAACAGGCGTTTACGCATCATTTTCATCGCATCATCGCTGACCAGCGCATCGCCGGAACTGGCGCGGATCACCGGATCAAAGACAACTGGGCCGCTGTAATCATCGAGGTAGTTACACACGGTTTGCGCAACACCATCGCTGGCGAGCATGCCGACTTTGATCGCATCGGCCGGAAAATCGGAATCGAGCGCATTGATCTGCGCCGCCATCGCACGTTTCGAGGTCACCGCGATATGGCCGACAGCAAAACTGTTCTGCGCGGTGACCGCAGTGATCGCGGTGCAGCAATAGACGCCGAGATCTTTAAAGGTACACAGATCTGCCTGAATCCCCGATGCCCCGCCGGAGTCGGATCCGGCGATACTCCATGCTACCGGCCTGCGTGATTGCGCCATGAATACTCTCTGCCTATACCACTGAGCGGCCAGTATAAGGCAAGCGCGGCCACGCCTCGCGAATCGCGTCGCATTGCCACCCCTGTTGCTTTAATTATCGGCCTGCTGCCAGAACGGCATACCGATCGTCGGGGTCGATGCGGTCGCGGTCTGCCGCGCGCTGATACCGCCGGCGCGCCAGCCTGCGCGGCCCGCCGCTACCGCGTCGCGGAAGCCCGCCGCCATCAAAACCGGATCAGCGGCACCGGCGACCGCGGTATTCAGCAGTACGCCATCAAAACCAAGTTCCATCGCAGCCGCCGCATGACTCGGCCGCCCGATACCGGCATCGACGATCAACGGCACACCCGGCAGGCGGTCACGGATGGTCTGCAATGCATAGGGATTCATCAGACCGCGGCCGGTGCCGATCGGCGATCCCCAGGGCATCAACACCTCACAACCGGCATCGAGCAATCGCTGGCAGACCACCAGATCGTCGGTGCAGTAAGGGAACACCTTGAAACCACGCGCAATTAGCTCTTTCGCCGCAACCACGGTTTCGATCGGGTCCGGCTGCAGATTGTAGTCATCGCCGATCAACTCCAGCTTGATCCAGTCGGTGGCAAACAATTCCCGCGCCATCTGCGCCAGCGTCACCACTTCACGCACGCTGTGACAGCCTGCGGTATTGGGCAGTATCGACAAGTTCAACTCACGGATAAGCTTCCAGACACTCTCGCCACCGGCTTCACCGGGAGACTGCCGGCGCACCCCCAGCGTCACGATTTCCGCGCCCGATGTTTTAATCGCATTGAGCATGGTTTGCGGTGACGGATACTGAGCGGTGCCGATCAGCAGCCGGCTATTGAAAGTCTCGCCATATAATTGCCATGTATCGGTTGATGAATCCATATCTCTCTTAGTGCCCTGAACGTGGCGTGATCGAGCGAGCAGTGCAAGGGCGTTCTTTTGCAGTGACTAGCGGCAGGACAGCCGCGGGACCGGGCCATGGATGGCCCAATCGGAACGGAGAAAGAGCGCCCTTGTGATGCTCGCGTATTGTGTGCGCAAAATAGTTAACCACCTTCCACCGCCGAAACAATATCCAAGCGGTCCGCATCTGCCAGCGCCCACTGCTGGTATTGGCTGCGCGACACAAACTCCTCATTCACCGCGACCGCGATCTGAGTTTCTTTGTATTCCAGTCGCCGCAACACATCCAGCAAGACCACGCTGCCGGAAACCGTATAGCGCTTACCATTCACAAAAATTTCAATTTCATTTGTCATCGTGCCGCCACCGCTTGTGATTCGATTCCGCCGGCAGCGCCGATCGCCGCCAATGCTTGCTCGAGGATGACCGGTGCCAGCAAGAATCCATGGCGGAACAAGCCGTTCACCGATATCAAACCTGCGCTGATATCGACGCGGGGCATATTGTCGGCAAACGCCGGCCGGCAGCGGGCGTGGCTTTCCAGAATATGCGCCTCGGCAAAGCCGGAGCTTACCGAGTAGAGGGCCGACAACAACTCGAGACTGGATCGCACCGTTACCGGCGCCTCGGATTCACTTTCAATCTGGGTCGCGCCGACGACATAGACATGATCGGGGCGCGGCGATATATACAGTTGGTAGCGCGGATGCATCAGGCGCAGCGTGTGCGTCAGTGATACCTCCGGCGCTTTGACGCGCAGAATTTCGCCGCGCACGCCACGCAGACCCGGCAATTGCCCGCGCGCACCAAAACCACGGCAATCAATCACAAGATCAAAACCGGCGTCACCGTCATCGCTGCGAATCCATTGCGGCGCGACGCCACTGACGGTGACACCGCGGCGCCAGCATACGCGCTGCGCTAAGGCGATACCTAAAGCCGTCAGCAATGCCCGGTTATCAAACCCGGTTTCATCACACAGCCGCAGCGCCCGCGTAAAACTGCGATGCAATTGCGGCTCAAGTTTGCGCAGCGTTTCAGTGTCGTGCTGCTGAACCTTTGCCGGCGCATCAAGGCGCGCCAAGCGTGTCTCGAACTCGGTCAGCAATGCATCATCGTGGCCGTGAGCGAGCACCAAGGTGCCGCCGCCTTGCAGCGCCGGGGCTGTGCCGGCATCGGCGCGCAACTGTTCAAGCAGCGACGGCCACAGGGCGAGCGAGCGCAGCGCAGGCTCAAGAACCGCAGGCTCACCCGCCGCCGCTTCCGACCAGGGTGCCAGCATCGCCGCGGCAACCCAGGCGGCGCTGCTGTCCGCACCGGCGCTATCCTGCTCGTACAAAGTAACGTCACCGCCACGACGGGCCCATTGCCAGGCAATCAGACGCCCGATCAGGCCGGCCCCTGCAATACCAACCCGCATCGGTTTAGTCCGTTTGCTC
Organism: Spongiibacteraceae bacterium; assembly: GCA_041622815.1. Classification (GTDB taxonomy): domain Bacteria; phylum Pseudomonadota; class Gammaproteobacteria; order Pseudomonadales; family Spongiibacteraceae; genus JBFJYC01. The sequence continues at coordinate 15,029 of JBFJYC010000010.1, forward strand.
CGCGGTCGCGATGGCCGGCTGATAAATTTCGGCACCGCTGTCGAGAAACTCTTTCGACTTTTCCTGCATACCTTTTTCCGCTTCCAACTTGGCAGCGTAGTCGCGCACATCCTGAGTGATCTTCATCGAACAGAACTTGGGACCACACATCGAACAGAAATGAGCGACCTTGGCCGACTCCTTCGGCAGTGTCGCGTCGTGATAGGCGCGCGCGGTATCCGGATCGAGACCGAGGTTAAACTGGTCCTCCCAGCGAAATTCGAAACGCGCCTTGGACAATGCATTGTCCCGCATCTGCGCGGCGGGATGACCCTTGGCAAGGTCTGCGGCATGCGCGGCGATCTTGTAGGCGATAATCCCCTGCTTCACATCGTCCTTGTCCGGCAGGCCCAGATGCTCCTTCGGTGTGACATAGCAAAGCATTGCACAACCATACCAGCCGATCTGCGCGGCGCCGATACCGGAGGTGATATGGTCATAGCCCGGTGCGATATCTGTGGTTAACGGCCCCAGCGTATAGAACGGCGCCTCATCGCAAACCTCGAGTTGCTTGGTCATATTTTCGTGAATCATTTGCATCGGCACATGGCCGGGACCTTCGATCATGGTTTGCACATCGTGCTGCCACGCAATCTTGGTCAGTTCGCCCAATGTTTCAAGCTCACCGAACTGGGCGGCGTCGTTGGCATCAGCGATCGAGCCGGGACGCAACCCGTCGCCGAGTGAAAAGCTCACATCGTAAGCCTTCATGATTTCGCAAATGTCTTCGAAGTGGGTGTAGAGAAAGTTTTCTTTGTGATGGGCGAGACACCACTTCGCCATAATCGAGCCGCCGCGCGATACGATGCCGGTCATGCGATTAGCAGTCAGCGGCACATAGCGCAGCAGCACGCCGGCGTGAATCGTAAAGTAATCCACGCCCTGTTCGGCCTGCTCGATCAGCGTGTCACGAAACAGCTCCCAGGTCAGGTCCTCCGGCACACCGTCGACCTTCTCCAGCGCCTGATATACCGGCACTGTGCCTACCGGCACCGGTGAGTTGCGGATAATCCACTCACGGGTTTCGTGAATATTTTTACCGGTCGATAAATCCATCATCGTATCGGCGCCCCAGCGAATACCCCAGGTCAGTTTGGCGACCTCCTCCTCAATCGAGGAGCCGAGCGCCGAGTTACCGATATTGCCGTTAATCTTGACCAGAAAATTGCGCCCGATAATCATCGGTTCGATTTCGGGGTGATTGATATTCGCCGGAATAATGGCGCGGCCGCGGGCGACTTCGTCACGCACGAATTCAGCGGTAATTTCGTTGGGAATAGCAGCGCCGAAGGAATGTCCGGGGTGCTGACCGAAACTATCGTCGAGCTCTGCGTGTTGCGCCCGCGCCAGATTCTCCCGGATCGCGATAAACTCCATTTCAGGAGTAATGATGCCCTGACGGGCATAGTGCATCTGACTGACATTGGCACCGGTTTTCGCCCGGCGCGGCTGCCGCTTCAGATCAAAACGTAATTTTTCCAGCGTCAGGTCCGCGGCGCGGCGCTGCGCATATTCCGACGAACCCGCCGTCAACACCTCGGTATCACCGCGCGCGACAATCCAGGGCTCCCGCAGCGGATTCAGGCCGCGGCGAATATCGATATCCGCTTGCGGGTCGGTATAGGGCCCCGATGTGTCGTAGACCCGCAACGGCGCGTTCTGCTGCAAACGGGTCGAGCCGTCGGCGCTGGCGATCGGCGTAGGTGTCTGGGTGATCTCCCGCATCGGCACGCGCAGACCTTCCCGGCCACCATCGACGTAGATTTTCCGGGAGCCGCTCAGCGGCGCGACAGCGGCCGCATCGACCTCCGCAGTTTCACGTAATAGACGGGTATCGATTGTGCTCATAGCTTCCCTCCGGGGAGTCTTAAATATGGCGGACAAGGAAGCGTAAAAACGAGGGGGCAGCGGCGCACGCCTGCTCTGTTTCCTACGCCGGCATTATCCGGATCAGGTCAACGGGACTCTTTGGTAACTAACTGATTTAAAATGAATAATTAGCACCACCAGATCTCAGCCAGCCGTGTCATGAATGGGGAACATCGACACAGGCAGGGCACCCCGACAGTTGCGGTGGAGACTACGCCGCGCAGTTTTGTCTTGCAACACAACTTTGCGCATAGGTGTTTATACCTGCTTTAGCCAATCCTAATCAGTACAAGCCCTTCAGCAGTCTGCATTAAAATCGCATAAGCTATGGAGTCGGCATCAGCACCCACGCACAACCCTTACGCGGTAGCGGGCCAACAGGAGGCGACATGACTAATCAAAACTACAATCATGACTCACGCATTTGTATGGGGCAGTTATTGCTTGCCGGTGGCTTCCTGAAGCCGGAGCAACTCAAAGCAGCGCTGGCACTGCGCGAATGCAGTCAACGCGAAGCCCGACTCGGCGAGATTCTTGAACAGCAGGAGTTACTCGACCACACCGAGACCACGGCGCTGCTGCATCTGCAGGATCACCTGCAGGAGCACTTAACCGAACTATCGATTGACAACCGCCACGGTGAAAAACTGCCCGCCGAATTACAGCTCAGCTTAGGCCAGTTACTACTCGATAACGAACAGATCACAGCGCAGCAATTGCAGGACGCGCTCGCCGCGCATAAGCGCAGCCACAAGCATCTGGGCGAGACGCTGGTGGAGCAACAGCTATTAACCGAGCAGGCATTGCAAGGCTGGCTCGGATTGCAGCAAAAGCTTATGGCGGCCGCCACCGCCGCCATTTTTCTGATCGGCTTTGCCTCACCGGTTACCGCGGCAGAATTGCAGTATGAGCGCCCCTTCGCCAGCGAGGTTGCCGCCATGGCGGGGCAACTCGCCAGCACCGGCGACTTCGGTGATGGTTGGGGTGACCGGCGCATGCTCGACAAAGCAATAGATAGCAAGCATATTCCGCTAGGCGAGATTCATCTCGATGAGGACGGTGACGCCCGCCTCTCACTGACCAAAGAAGGCGTGCAATTCAGCCGTAAATTCTAACGGTTCTGAGCATTAGGGGGCGCCACCGCGGACCCCCGCCATGTCACAGAATCTGTGACACGCACTTCACGATCCCCGCGATTACATCGCTACGCCCCAGCCACTAAGATCACGCCACTCGATAGCTTCGGTGCGAGGTGATATACGATGACCATTGTCGGCAAAGTAATAGCAGCCAAGCTGTTCACCCTGATGATCGCGCCGCCGGCGATGGGTGACACAGAATACGCGCGGCCCTTCGCCACAGCGGTGGCTTCGCTCTATCAGCAGACTACGATCGCCAGCGCACCGCGACCGGAGCTGGTCGGCGCAACTTCGGCCCCCGCCATCAGCAATTCTTTAACCACGCTTGGCAAGCTGAGCTTTAGCGACCGCCGGGAAAAACTGATTTCATTGAATGCTTCCGGCATCTGGCTGCATCGTACGTTCTGAGTTAAGCGCCCGCCCCGGCCAATAAACTCACGACACCCCAGAGCACCAGCGCAGCGTAGATGCCGGCAAGCACATCGTCGATCATAATGCCCAGACCGCCGTCAACGCGCCGGTCGAGCCAGGCAATCGGCCATGGCTTGAGAATATCGAACAATCTGAACAGCACAAAGGCTGCCACCAGCGACCACCACTGCGTCGGCACGAGCCCGTAAATCAGCGGCGCGATCGTCAGCCACATGCCGACGAATTCATCCCAGACAATGCCGCCGTGATCATGGACGCCCATATCGGTCGCAGTGCGCCCGCACAGCCAGATACCCAGCCCGAAAGAAACGACTAATACCACCGGATACCATTGCGGCAGCAGCAGCAGTATGTAACAAAAGGGCATCGCCGCGACGGTACCTAAGGTACCCGGCGCGCGCGGCGCAAGACCACTACCAAAACCAAACGCAAGCAGGTGCACCGGATTGCGCATCGATAGTGGCGCGACCGATTTAATGTCTTGATTGTCCATCAGGCATCACCTTGCTGAGAAAAATGCTGGTATCCGCTGACGGGTAGTTCGAAGCCTGCGGGAAGATTGCTCAATGCGACCCCGCCGCCGTCGGTCATCTCGCCAATTGCCGTCACGATGATCCCGGCCGCCGCCGCCATCGACTGTAACCTCGTCGAGGCGGCCGCCGCCGCGGTAAAACACAGCTGATAATCATCGCCGCCACCGAGCGCAAAGGCCAGTGCGGATTCGCTGCCAAAACGCGCCAGCATCGCGGCGGCAAGCGGTAACCGCGCACAATCGAGCTGCGCACCACAACCGCTGGCGGCGGCAATATGGCCCAGATCAGCGATCAGACCATCAGATATGTCGATGGCAGCACGGGCAAAGCCGGCAATCTGCACCGCGAAACGATGCGGCACCTGCGGCCGATAGTAGGCATCAAGGAAAATCGCATCTGCCGCCGGCGCCGCATCCGGCGTCGCCAGACACGCGCACTCCAGCGCCGCCCTCGCCAAACCGGTAGCGCCGGTCAGCCAGATGATATCCCCGGGCTGCGCCGCATTGCGCTGCAACACCTTGCCGGTACCGGTTAAGCCCATCACCTGTAGCGTGATGCACAGAGGACCGCGGGTGGTATCCCCGCCAATCAGGCGCAGGCCGAAATGCTCACTGGCATCGCCCAGACCGGCAGCAAACTCTGTCAGCCAGTGCTCATCTGCGTCCGGTAGCGTCAGTGCCAGGGTAAAACACCAGGGCGTGGCACCCATTGCCGCAAGGTCGCTGACACAGCTGGCCAACGCACGGCGGGCAATCAGAGCGGCGGGGGCCGCGGCAGGGAAATGTACATCGGCGACCAGCGTGTCGACCGAGAGTTGCAGCGTCTTGCCGGGGGGGATGCTCAGCCCTGCACAGTCATCACCGACGCCGCGCAATGCGGCATCAGCGGGACCGATATCACTAAAAAAGCGGCGGATGATTTCGAATTCGCCCAGCGCCACCGGCGGCTCCATTCAGCGCGACTTTTCCGCCGCGGTTTCCAGCTGGCGGTGCGCCTGCGCCACTTTGTCAAGAATGCCGTTGATATAGCGGTGGCTTTCGGTGGCGCCGAATTTCTTGGCGAGGTTGACCGCTTCATTAATCGCGACTTTGTAGGGCACGTCGATACGCTTAAGCAATTCAAAACTGCCGATGCGCAACAGTGTCAGCTCGATCGGGTCGAGGGCATCGGTCTTGCGGTCGAGGAAGGGGATAAAACTCTCCTCCAGCTCCGGCAGCTGCGCCGGTATTTCGTGCAGCAGCGCGTGAAAGTATTCGAGATCGACAACACTGAAATCGTTGTCGGCTTTAAACTGCGCCTCGATCTCTTTCAGGTTCTGCCCGGCCAATTCCCACTGATACAACGCCTGTACCGCATAATGGCGCGCTTTGCGGCGTTTTGCGGGCATATCGGACTGAAACGGTTTATTCATTTCGATTTCAGTCCGCGCAGTAAATTGACCATCTCCAGCATCGACAACGCCGCTTCTTCGCCTTTATTGCCCTCACTGCCGCCGGCACGATCTGCAGCCTGCTGCACGTTGTCGACGGTAAGTACGCCAAAGGCCACCGGAACACCGGTATCCAATGCAGCGCGGGTCAGGCCACTGGCGGCCTCACCGGAAACGTATTCAAAATGCGGCGTGCCACCGCGAATCACCGCACCGAGCGCAATCACCGCTGCATACCTGCCGGTCTCGGCCGCCACCTTGCACGCCAGCGGCAACTCGAACGCGCCGGGCACATGCAACACATCGATATCGTCGTCACTGATACCGTTACGCTGCAGCGCCGCAACGGCACCGGCGGTAAGCTTGCCGACTAACTCGGCATTCCAGCGGGTGGCGATTACCACATAACGGCCGGCAACATCAGTGAACGCGGCCTCGTCCGGTTTAAACGTACTCATCAATCTTTCTCCGGGTTACAGGCTACTGCCATCGGGCTGACGATACTCGACGACTTCGAGATCAAAACCTGACAGCGCATTGTATTTAACAGGTTTGGCGAGCAATGCTATTTTGCCGACGCCGAGATCACGCAGTATTTGCGAGCCCATACCAATGGTCAGATAGGTGCCCTCACCGCCTTCGCCGGTGGGCACCGATTTCAGACCACGGGCGATTTGCATGCCGGCGGTAATATCATCGGCGGTTTCGTTCCCCGCCAGCAGCACGACTACACCGCCGTCTTTGGCGATCAATTCGAGGCTACGACCGAGATTCCAGCCATCGTCGCCGGGGCGGCGGGCGCGCAGTAAATCGCGGATGGTGCTGCCGTTTTGCACCCGCACCAGGCTGGGCTTGTCAGCGCTGATGTCACCCTTGACCAGTGCCAGATGGATTTCGTTGTGCACATTGCCGCGATAGGCATGCAGATCAAACTCACCGTAATCGGTATTAACCTTTTCCACACTGAGCTTTTCAACCGTATGCTCATGCAGCATCCGGTAATGAATCAGATCGGCAATGGTGCCGATTTTGAGATCGTGCTGCTGGGCAAAGATTTCAAGGTCGTCGCGGCGCGCCATAGTGCCGTCGTCTTTCATGATTTCGCAGATCACACCCGCCGCCTCAAACCCCGCCATCCGCGCAAGATCTGTCGCCGCCTCGGTATGCCCGGCGCGGGTCAGCACGCCGCCCGGCTCCGACATCAGCGGAAATATGTGTCCGGGCTGCACAATATCTTCGGCAACCGCATTGCGCGCCGCAGCAGCACGTACTGTCATCGCGCGATCCGCCGCAGATATGCCTGTGGTCACACCGGTGGCCGCCTCGATAGACACCGTGAATTTGGTACCGAAGCCGGAATCGTTGTGGTCCACCATCAGCGGCAGCTTTAGTTTCTTACAACGCTCCCGCGACATCGGCATACAGATCAAACCACGCGCATGTACCGCCATAAAATTGATATCTTCCGGGCGTACACACTCAGCCGCGATAACAATATCGCCCTCGTTTTCCCGGTCTTCGTCATCCATCAGAATGACCATCCGGCCGAGGCGGATATCCTGGATAAGTTCTTCGATTTTGTTCAGGGCCATAAGGTGTTGCCGTATTCGTTTTTCGTTTCAGTCAAAAAGTCAGTGTTCAGTTCCGCTGCGGAACCAGCTCAAGCCGCAGGTCTTCGCCGACCTTGCGGATATCTTCAATGTGCATACTTCTGCGCGCCGCCATCGTCGCAATCGGTAATTCAAATAGCGGCCGCGCTGTGGAGCCCAGCAGTACCGGCGCCATGTACAGGCTGACGCTATCGACCAAATCTGCCGCCAGCAGCGCGCCCGCCAAGGTCGCGCCGCATTCCACCATGACGTCATTGCAACCACGTCCGGCCAATACAGCCGGCAACCGGCTGAGATCTACCCGGCTATCGCTGGCACTCACTGCTAAAACTTCCGCACCGGCGGCGCAGAGCGCCTGACTGCGCGCCGCATCCGCACCGGCGACGCAAACAATCAGCACATCGCCGTCCGCCGCTAAAATTTTCGCATCCGGCGGCGTGCGCAATTGCGAATCGATCACCACCCGCAATGGCTGGCGAATACTGCCATCGTCGGCCGGACAATCGCGTACGGTGAGCTGCGGATCATCCGCCAATACCGTGCCAATACCAGTGACAACAGCGCAACTGGCGGCGCGCAAACGCTGCACGTCAGCGCGGGCCTCGGCACCGGTAATCCACCGGCTGTCGCCATCGGCCATCGCGGTGCCACCGTCCAGCGACGCCGCCATTTTCAAACGCAGCCACGGCCGCCCATGTTCTATGCGGCGCATGAAGCCGCGATTAAGCGCTGCAGCCTGTGTTTCGAGTACACCGCAACTCACATCGATACCCGCGGCTTTAATCGCCGCCAGCCCCTTGCCGGCCACCAGCGGATTCGGATCCTGCACCGCGATAACCACACGGCCGACCTGCGCCGCGATTAACGCTTCACAACAGGGACCGGTTCGCCCCTGATGCGCACAGGGCTCAAGCGTGACATAGGCGGTCGCGCCCTGCGCCGCGTCACCCGCATCTTGCAGCGCTAACACTTCTGCATGCGGTTCACCGGCGCGCCGGTGCCAGCCCTCACCAACAACTTCACCACCGGCGACGATGACACAGCCAACCTGCGGATTGGGCGTTACGCTGCGCGCGCCGCGCGCCGCCAACTGCAATGCCCGCGCCATATAGCGGCGGTCATCGGTATCGCTCATCACTTATCGGCATCCGCCGATGCGGTGGACAGCCGGTCGATCTCGGCGCGGAATTCATCCAGACTTTTAAAACTGCGGTACACCGATGCGAAGCGCACATAGGCGACCTCGTCCAGCTCCTGCAGCTGATCCATCACCAGCTGCCCCAGCACCTCGCTGGGTAATTCACGCTCACCCTTGGCCAGCATGGCACGCTTAATATCGTCGATCGCCGCTTCGGTACTCTCGATACTGACCGGACGTTTTTCCAATGCCCGCAGCATGCCCGACCGCAGCTTCTCTTCGTCGAAGGGCTCGCGCTGACCGTTCTGCTTGATAATCCGCGGCATCAGCAGCTCCGCGGTCTCATAGGTCGTAAAACGCTCGCTGCATTCCACGCATTCCCGACGCCGGCGCACCTGCCCGCCCTCGGCGACGAGGCGCGAGTCGATAACCTTGGTATCGTCAGAATTACAGAAGGGGCAGTGCATGATGAGGGTCGGCTTTTCCGCAGGACGGCGATTTTATCACACGTGTGGCATCGGGGGGCTATCCGGAGAGGGAGCACGCTGACGAAACCCTACCGCTGCTTCACTACCGGCGGCCCTCCGGGCTGCCCTCTGTCAGTCGTGAGCCCTGTGACGCGGTCTCACTCCCTCTGTCGGCGCGCGGTTTTTTACGTTGCGCAATCATCTGCCTGCGGCGTTCGCTTCAACTACCGAGCGAGATTCAACCTCTGAGTGTATCGAGCGATGAGGTTGCGCTCGCGAATATAAAAGGAGCCGACCAATCGACCGAGGAGACCGCTGCACAGGGCTCCGCAGGGAGAGCGGGGAACCCGGAGGGTTCAGCTCCATGGAGCGAGTGTAACCCCATTGCTCGATGCACGGGGCCGAAAAAAACGATCCCCAAAACGAAAAAAGGCGAGCCGAAGCCCGCCTTTTGATCAACGTCTGATATCGATCAAGATGCTTGAGACTCCGTCGCCACATTGCCGACATTGTCATCGTCCGATTCAACGTCATCATGGGTTTCCGGATTGACGGCGGCAGGGCCACCCTCTTCCTCGGTCAACTCCTTGATCGACAGCTTGATACGGCCGCGCTGGTCGACGTCGAGACACTTGACCCGGACGTTCTGCCCCTCGGACAGGTAATCCGACACGTTCTCAACCCGCTCGTTGGCGATCTGGGAACTATGCAGCAGGCCATCCTTGCCCGGCAGAATGGTAATAAAGGCACCGAAATCAACGATGCGCGCTACCACGCCATCGTAAATCTCACCGACCTCAGCTTCCGCGGTAATCTCGCCGATCATGTTCAGCGCCGCATCGCGCGATGCGGCATCGGTGCCATAAATACGGACCGTGCCGTCGTCGTCGATATCCACCTGTGCACCGGTTTCCTCGGTGATGGAACGGATGGTCGCAC